>JAFADM010000434.1 GCA_023424865.1 Bacillota bacterium
GAAGCCTGCGAGGAAATTGCTCTCAAATATCTGGATGTTCAAAGGGAAGCCTTTAAACGCCTGGGTGTTGTGGGTGACTGGGATCACCCTTATATTACTCTGCAGCCCGAATTTGAGGCCAAGCAAATTGGTGTGTTCGGTGAAATGGCCAAGCACGGATGCATTTATAAGGGTATGCGTCCCGTTTATTGGTGCCCCTCCTGTGAAACCGCCCTGGCTGAAGCAGAAATTGAATATGCCGAGGATCACTCCAATTCCATTTATGTCAAGTTCCCCATGAAGGATGACAAGGGCAAGCTTAAGGGCCTTGTGGACTCTCTGGACAAGGTGTATGTGGTTATCTGGACCACCACCACCTGGACCCTCCCCGGCAACCTTGCGGTATGCTTAAACCCCGAATTCGTTTATACCCTGGCAAAGGTTGGCGAGGAGTACTATCTTGTAGCCAAGGATCTTGCTGAAACCGTTATGAAGTCCGCAGGCATTTCCGACTATACCCTCACAGGTGAAATTCTTGGCAGCGAGCTTGAATACGCAGTGTGCCGCCACCCCTTCCTTGACAGGGACTCTCTGGTTATTGTAGGCGATCACGTTACGCTGGATGCCGGTACTGGCTGCGTTCATACCGCTCCCGGACACGGTGCCGAGGACTTTGAGGTATGCAAGAAATACCCCGAGGTAGGCCTGGTGGTGCCTGTTGACGATAAGGGACACCTGACCGGTGAAGCCGGTCCTTATGAGGGACTTTACTACAAAGCGGCCAATAAGGCTATTTTAAAGGATCTGAAGGAGAGCGGCGCGCTATTGGCTGAAGCGGTTATCGCCCACCAATACCCTCACTGCTGGCGCTGCAAGGATCCTATTATTTTCAGAGCCACGGAGCAATGGTTCATTTCCATTGACAAGTTCCGTAAACAAGCCCTAGAAGCCATTAAGGATGTCCGCTGGATTCCCGGCTGGGGCGAGGACCGCATTACAAAGATGGTGGAGGACAGGGGAGACTGGTGTATTTCCCGCCAGCGTATCTGGGGTATGCCTATTCCCATTTTCTACTGTAAAACCTGCGGCAAGGAAATCATTAATGACGAAACCATTGAGGCCATTCAAACCCTTTTTGCAAAGGAAGGCTCCAATGCATGGCATAAATATGAGGCTTCCCAGATTCTGCCCGCAGGTTATAAATGCACCTGCGGCGGTACGGAATTCCGCAAGGAAACGGATATTATGGACGTATGGTTCGATTCCGGCTCCTCCCATATTGCCGTAGCCGACGCCAACCCGGATCTGGGCTGGCCTGTGGATATGTACCTTGAAGGCAGCGACCAGCACAGAGGCTGGTTCCAGTCCTCCCTTTTAACTTCCGTGGCCATTCGCGGAAAAGCGCCCTACAAGCAGGTGCTTACCCATGGCTATGTAGTGGACGGACAGGGCAAGAAAATGAGCAAATCCCTGGGCAACGGCATTGATCCCCTGGATATCTGCAAGCAGTACGGCGCGGATATTTTAAGGCTCTGGGTGGCTTCCAGCGATTATAAGGTGGATATCCGCATCTCCAACGATATCCTGAAGCAGCTTTCCGAAAGCTACCGGAAAATCCGCAATACGGCCCGGTTCATCCTCGGAAATATTGAGGACTTTGATCCCAAGGCTCACTCGGTTAACTACGAGGAGCTGGACGAGCTGGACAAGTGGGCTCTTCTCAAGCTGAACCAACTGGTTGAAAAAATTGAGAAGGCTTACTCCGAATATGATTTCCACGTTATGCTTCATTCCATTCACCATTTCTGCGTAGTGGACATGAGCAATTTCTATCTGGATGTTACCAAGGACAGAATGTATGTTTCGGGCACCGGGAGCAAAGCCCGCCGGGCGGGGCAGACCGCCATGTATATCATTCTGGATACCCTTACCAGGCTTCTCACACCGGTTCTTTGCTTTACCAGCGAGGAGATCTGGAAGTACCTTCCTCATAGGGAAGCGGACAATGAGGAAAGCGTTATGCTCAACGATTGGCCGGAAGTAAAGCCCGAATATGCCAATGCTGCCCTTGAAGAGAAATGGGATAAGGTTCTTGAGGTTCGGGAGCCTGTACTCAAGGCTCTGGAGGAAGCCCGCAACAAAAAGCTCATCGGCCAGTCCCTTCAGGCCAAGGTGGTATTGAAGGCCCAGGGAGCTCTTTACGACTTCCTGAAAGCTGTTGAAGAGGTGCTTCCTACCGTGTTCATTACCTCCCAGGTGGTTCTGGAGAAGAAGGACAGCGGCGCTCTTGAGGCGGAGGTACTGGTAGCCGAAGGCGACAAGTGCGAACGTTGCTGGACCTACTCCGATACCGTAGGCAAAACCGAGGAGCATCCTACCCTGTGCAAGCGGTGCAGCTCGGTTTTAGGCAGTGCTCACTAATACCATGTGAGCAGTAAAACACATCGAAGAACACAGGAATAGATTAAAGATACTATGACTAAATAAAGGCCCTGCTTTCATCTTTGGTGAAAGCAGGGCCTTTATTTAGTCGCGCCCGGCATGCGGGGAGCGCAGAGTGCCGGAGCTTGGGAAGGTAGAAAAAGAGACGGCTATATTTGGATCAACAAAATCTAAGCACAGCACTTATTTTACAACCTCAATACCGGTTAATTCACCCTCTCCATTGGCATTGAGTTTGGTATAATCCCGAACTGCCTTTATCCGAACATCACCCTTGTCATCAAGATTACTCCATTGACGTATGCTTCCCTTGAATTTTCCGCTTTCCAACGCTTCACCATTTGATGATAGAACGTCAAGAAATGTCCGTACGAGCTTCCCGTTATAGTATAAGTAGTCTTTCTCCTTGTCGTACGTCAGACCAAAAGGCGCATACACGGAATATAATTCTGCTAATTCATCCGGTGTCATCATGCCTTCTGAACTATACGCAACTGGTACGGAGCTATCCTGTGTGGAAGATGTGTTGTTAGTGACATCGGCCGGGTCATTCCCTGTTATGGCTTCCTGTTGGACCGGATTCAAAAGAGCGCTCACATCTCTGAATTCAAAATCTTTCCGGCTGCTTTGCTTTAGCCCCATCAGTTTTCCGGCCGGGTCAATCGAACCGTCTGAATTTTTAATTGGCGTTGCCCTTACTGCGTGGACATCGACTGTTCCGGCCTTATCGAAAAAATAAATTCCTGCTTGAGTTCCATCTTCTAATGGATAAAAATCTTCAAAGTACCGAACAAGCATACCGTTATAGGTAAGGGCATTTGTCTGAACATTATAAGCAAGCCCATACTCTTTGTACTCTGTAAAATCTGTGCTTGAGTTTTCTATGCCGCTACCAGCGCTTGCTATCGGTGTGTTTATTGCGGCGGTATTTGTTGCATTGGTAGCAAACACTGTAATCGTGCCAGCCACCAAGACTAAGGCAGCTAATATCCCTACAGGAGAAGTCCTTTTAATCTTCATAATCGATACAATCCTTTCTTCAATAGCATTTTTACTAAAATTGTTTACGAGGGGCGTAAAGCGATTTTTCTTTTCCTCCAGTCCAATCAATGTCCGAGCATAGGCTGATTTAACGTTCCCCCCAAATGACCGCACAACGGCTTCGTCACATGACAGCTCTATATCTCTGTTGGACAGGACATACATCAGCCATACAAAGGGGTTAAACCAATGAATAAATAAGGCTGTTGCCATTACCAACTTCGTCAGCGTATCAAACCGCCGGATATGCACAAGCTCATGAGCTAAGATATACTGTAACTGAGTTTCGTCTGTCCAGTCAGTTTGCTTAGGCAGAAGTATTACAGGGCGGAATATACCATAGGTCAGAGGAGCAGAAATCCGATCCGATTGCCGTATTTGAACAACTCTCCGGATTAAATGTTCTTGCTGCCATAACCTCACAGCCTCATTGTCAACCGGAAGTGCAGTCTTGTACTCCCTACGGCAACGCAGGTGTGTTACAAGGAGGAACAAGGCACAAACCACCAAGCCAACAAACCACATTACCGTGAAAGGAGATACGTTCGCATATGTCGCTTCTGGCAGGGTTGCGGTAATTTCGGTTATAGCTGTGCTGTTTTGTGCGGCAGGGAATGCGTTTATTAAAAAATCCGTTTTCGAAAATCTACTTGTCAGCGTATTTACAACAGAATAAATACTAAACCTGGATGATATTTCAAAAGGAACCAGCAGGCGGCACAATACCACACCCCATAAAACCAGAAAGGTTTGTTTCGGCAGCTTATGCAAAAGTAACGCACGGGTAATTACGATAACCAGAATAAGGGCAGAAGCCGAAAAACTCATGTCTAGCAAGCTCATAGCCATCCCCCTTATTCCAGACTGTTGACAAGCCGCTTTAGCTTTTCAACTTCTTCCGGGGATAGGTGTCTGCTTCCTAAAATAGAAGCCACAAGCTGATCCGCGGCACCGTCGTACATTTTATTAATGAGTTCCGCTGTTTCAAATTCTCTTGCTTGTTCAATGGTGACAAGAGGATGGCACACGAAATTAGGTTCAATGCGTTCAATCGCCCCTTTGTCAATGCACCGTTTGATTAGTGTGTAAGTTGTAGTTTTGTTCCAACCAACCTGCTCTTTTAAATTTTCTGCTATCCGTTTAGCGGAGGTGTCTCCATTTTTCCAGAGAACATCCATTATCTTTAGTTCTGAATCAAATAACTTAATTTGCATAATTAAGCTCCTTTATAGCATCATTTTACTGCAGTAGAATGGCTGCGATTTCATTTTACTCTGGTAGAACAGATTTGTCTATAGAGGATAATAAATTTTTTTGAATTTCTTTTGGGGCTTTAACCAAAAGAAAAATTCCCATCAGGCTTTTTTCCAAAAGGAAAGTATTATAATAAGAAAGTAAAAATAAAACCTGACAAAACACAAAAAGGCCGAAGCTTCGGCCGGGGGAAAGGGTGTTATTTAATTGAATATTCTTGTTACACTGGACGCCAATTACATACATCCCCTGAAGGTGATGCTGAAATCACTGTTTCTCCATAATGAGAAGGCGCATTTTGACATTTACCTCATTCATTCGGGAATTGTAAAGGAAAAGCTGGAGGATTTAAGCGGCTATATCGCGAAGGACGATCATGAGCTTCACGATATAAAAATTCCGGAGGATGCTTTTGCCGGCGCTCCCGTTTTGCTTCATTACACCAAGGAGATGTATTACCGCCTTCTGGCCTTTAAGTACCTGCCTGAAAACCTGGATCGCATTTTATATCTGGATCCGGACATACTTGTTATCAACCCTGTTGAGTCCCTTTATAATATGGATTTGAAGGATAAGCTTTTTGGTGCGGCCTACCGCCGTATCACCACGATTAAGGAAATTAACAAGCTTCGCCTGATGGATTATGAAATAGAGGAATACTATAATTCCGGCGTGCTGATGATGAACCTTGAGAAGCAGAGGGAGCTTATAAAGGAAGAAGAGATTTTTGATTTTGTCGTGAAAAACCGGAGCAGGCTTATCCTTCCGGATCAGGATATTCTTAACTCATTGTATGCCAGGAGTATAGGCAAGCTCAATGAGATTCATTATAATTTTGATACGCGTTATTATAAGTATTATCGTTTACTGAGCAAGAGCCGTATAAATATGGACTATATCATGGCCAATACGGTGATTCTCCATTTTTGCGGTAAGAAGAAACCATGGCATGCCAATTACAGCGGAGAATTCCATGCCCTGTATAAGCTGTATGAACGGCTGGCTGCTGCAGAAAAATCAAACAGGAGGAAGGCGGGATCCTTCTAAAACGATGAATAATAAAACAGCGAAAGCCATTCAGGGGATTATTGTCCTCATACTGGCCGTCATTGCCGTTTTAAAATGGCCTGAACTGCGGCATCTTAAGGTAGAGGATATTCTTGGGCTCATGCCTGAATCCCCGTTTGTATCGGCGCTTATTCTACTGGGACTTTATTGCTTGAAGCCGGTTTTTATGTTTATGCCCCTGGCGTTGCTATACATGTGTGCGGGCATCCTTTTTACACCCTTCTGGGCACTTCTTCTGACCTGCTTTTTTTTGGCTGTGGAAACGAGCCTGAGTTACTTCATCGGAAGATACCTGGGAAGGGACCGCATTCATAAGCTTATCGACAAGAGCAAATATGCCAAAAGACTGGTGGAATTCAGCCAGAACAAGGGACTTGTAAGCTGTCTTGTTATCCGGTTTTCACCCGGGCCTCCGGTGGATGTTACCAGTATGCTTTTGGGAGCGGCAGGAATAAGGTACCGGGATTACCTGGCAGGTACGGTGCTGGGGCTTATTCCCGGAATGGTGCCCTTTGTGCTGATGGGAAAGGCCATTTCCAATCCGCTTTCACCGGAATTTCTTATACCTCTTGGCATCAGCGCCCTTTTGATGCTCCTGGCAACTCTTATTTATCGTCTCTACAGAAACAGAAAAAACAAAAAGGAAAAAACCGGATTATGACATGTATGGGGGAGATTAAATGGTAAACAACAGATACAATACGGGACTTCTTAGAATGATTATTGTTGCGCTGGCAGTTATTCTTCAGGTGTTCCTGATTTCCTTCCTGGTCATAAGCTTAAGACAACAGTCCCTGACCATGTATTATGTGCTGGCAGCCATCGGACTGGTGGAAATACTGACTCTTTCCGAGCCCAATCGGAGCCCTGCCTATACCTTTACCTGGATGATTGTTATCCTGGTGCTTCCCATCATTGGCCACCTTCTTTATTTGCTTTGGGGAAAAGCGCCTACTTATTCACGGAAAAGCAAGACCATGCGTGCCCTTATGCTGGAGCCTATCCGCAGGCCTGTAGAGGATACAGAAATAGAAAAGGAATTTAATGAAAAATACCCGGATAAAAAAAGGATATGGAGCTATCTTACCCGTGAAGGCTTTCCTATATATGCGGGAACTCAAAGCAAGTATTACGCTTTGGGTGAACACCAGTTTGAAGATATGATACGGGATATGGAAAAGGCCCGGCACTTTATTTTTGTGGAATATTTCATCATCGGGAAGGGCCATTTATGGTCACGGATATACGGTATCCTCAGAAAGAAGGCAGAAGAGGGAGTGGAGGTTCGTATTTCCTATGATGATTTCGGAAGCCTGATTGTTCTGCCGCCGGAGCTTATGAAGAAAAACAATGATGGCAGCATACAGGTTCAAGCCTTTAATCCTGTCCATAAATACGTATCCCGGCTCTATCTTAACTACCGGAACCACCAGAAAATCGTGGTCATCGACGGAAATGTAGGGTATATGGGAGGAACAAACCTGGCGGATGAATATGTCAATCTCTATGAAAAGCACGGGCACTGGAAGGATACAGCCATTCGCATGGAGGGAGATGCGGTTTGGAGCCTGACTTCCATCTTTTTGAAAATGTGGCAGGCGTCCTCCGGCGGGGAAAAGGAAGATCCACTCCGGTACAAACCTACGGTTAAGATGGAAAATGACGGCTACTTCCAGCCCTTTAGCGACGGTCCTGTAAACCAGCCCCACAATCCTGCGGAATCCATGTACAAGCATGTCATTTCATCGGCAAAGGAGTATGTTTACATTACCACGCCCTATCTTGTCATTGACGACGCCATGATTAACGAGCTGTGCCTTGCTGCCCGCAGCGGTGTGGACGTCAGGATTATAACCCCCCGGGTATGGGATAAATGGTATGTGCACATGGTTACCCGATCCAATTACAGAGCATTAATGGAGGCGGGGGTGCGGATTTATGAATACACTCCGGGATACATTCATGCCAAATCTGTTTTAAGTGATGATGTTCATGGTGTGCTGGGCAGCATCAATATGGATTATCGAAGCTTTTACCTTCATTTTGAAGACGGTGTGTGGATTTGCGGCAGTCAGGCACTGAAGGATCTTAAGGAGGACATGCTTAAAACCTTTAATGTAAGTGAGGAACACCATCTCGATAACTGGAACAGGCGCCCCTGGTATATGAAACTCGTACAGGGCTTTTTCCGCCTTTTTGCGCCGCTTTTATAACAGAAACAATTTGGAAAAATAAGTTGTTTGATTATTATCTAACTAGTTGCCAAATGATTCTAAAATGTATAAGATTAATTTATGTTCAAATAGGGGAGCTTTTGCTGCTCCATTTAAGTTTTAAGTAAAAGAGACAGTGAGACAGTGAAACAGTGTCAAAGAATGACAGAGGAGATGCTTATGCTTACATGCGGAGATTTAATTAAACGCCTGAGCTCGCTGGTTGCGGTAAGCGGCCATGAAAACACGGCGTCCCGGACGATTGCAGAGCTTTTCGAAACCTACTGCGAAGAGGTAACTATCGATAAGTTCTTTAATGTCATTGGCCTTAAAAAAGGAAGGGCTGAAAACCCTAAAAAGGTTCTTATTTGTGCCCATTACGATGAAATCGGCCTTATTATAACAGGTATTGACGAAACCGGATTCCTTCAGTTTTCCCGGGTAGGGGGCGTGGATCCGAAAATACTTGGCGCACAGCAGGTTACCGTCCACGGCAAAGAGGATTTGTTCGGCGTTATCGGCGCAAAGCCTCCCCATCTTATTTCCCCCGAAGAAGCCACTAAAGGGGTTGAAATGGAGGATATGCGCATTGACATCGGCATGTCGGCCCAAAAGGCCCGGGAACTGGTATCGGTAGGGGACAGAGTGTCCTATCGTTTTGAGCCTATGGAGCTTAAAAACAACCGGATTGCCGGAAAAACCATGGACAACCGAAGCAGTGTGGCCGCTCTTGTGGAAATTCTCAAGGAACTTGACCGGGTTCACCATGATGACGATGTTTATGTTGTGGCGACGGTCCAGGAGGAGCTGGGAACCATAGGAGCCATTACAGCGGCTCACAATATCCGGGCAGATCTGGGTATTGCCATTGACGTCTGTCACGGCGATATGCCGGAAATTCCCAGCGAGGAAAGCTTTCCTCTTGGAAAGGGCGTTGCCATAGCCGTAGGGCCGGTTTTGCACAAGGAATACACCAAGGAGCTCATCCGTATTGCCAAGGCGGAAAAAATTGCCCATCAGATTGATCCTGAGCCGGGGAACACAGGCACCGACGCATCGGCTCTTCAAATTGCCCGGGAGGGTATACCAACCCTGCTTTTATCCATCCCCTGCAAATACATGCATACCATGGTTGAGATGATTTCAGTGGATGATGTGCAGGCAACGGCCCGGCTTGCCGCCAGGTACATTGCCTTCAGGGACGGGAAGTGAGTCATTCCCGGTTTACGTTAAATAAGCCCTAGAGTTAAGCCTTAGAAAGGAATACGGCTGATTATGGAAGCTTTGGAGAATTTAAAAAAGCTTACCTCATTGGACGGAGTATCCGGCGACGAGGAAGCGGTAAGAGAATTTATTGCGGATAAGATAAGAGATTATGTGGACAGCCTGGAGGTGGATGCCTGCGGCAACTTAATCGCCTTTAAAAAAGGAACGGGAGAGGGGCCCCGCGTCATGCTCGCCGCCCATATGGACGAGGTGGGAATGATGGTTACGGCTGTCAATTCCGATGGCCAAATAAAGTTTGCCAACGTAGGCGGCATCGAGGCCAGGGTTTTGGCCGGTAAAAGGGTGCGCATCGGCAAGAACAAAATCCCCGGGGTCATAGGCCTTAAGCCCATCCATGCCCAGAGCGCTGCCGAAAGAAAAGGAACGGTTAACAGAAAAGGCCTGACCATTGACATCGGAGCAAAGGACAGAGATCAGGCTGAGGCTGTTGTGGAAATCGGTGATTCAGTGGCCTTTGACTACGAGCCGGTTGAATTCGGTGAAAACAAGCTCATGGCCAAGGCACTGGACGATCGCTGCGGCTGCGCCGTTTTAATCGAGCTTTTAAAGAACCGTTATGAAATGGACGTTTACGGCTGTTTTACCGTCCAGGAGGAAATAGGCCTGAGAGGCGCCAAAACTGCCGCCTTCAGGGTTATGCCAAAGTTTGCCCTTATTCTTGAGGGTACCACCTGCTACGATGTGGACGGAACCAAGGAATACAATATGAGCACCTGGCTGGGAAAAGGGCCTGCCCTTACCATTATGGACCGGTCGGTTATCAATGACAGGGACCTTCTTCATTATGTGATGGCTATCGCCGAGAAGGAAGGCATTCCTTACCAGTTTAAGAAGACGATTTCAGGAGGAACCGATGCGGGCCGTATTCAGGCCAATGCCGAGGGTGTGCTTGTTTCAACCATGGCCGTACCCTGCCGGTATATCCACACTCCGGTTTCCATTATGGAAAAAAGCGATTTTGAAGGCATGCTGAAGCTGGCGGATTCCGTTTTAAAAGCATTGCCTGAATTTAAAACGGATTTTTAAACCCGGTATGACGTAATTATATCCAAAGTATTATGAAGACTTTAATTACCGATTTTTCCTTAACGGAAACGGATAAATAAGGAGGACTTATGAAAGAGCTTATACAAACATTGTGTCAGACCTTCGGACCTTCCGGCTATGAAGAGAAAGTGGCTGAAGTTATAAAAGGCTTACTGAAGGGAAAGGTTGATGAAATAAGAACCGACGCCCTTGGAAATCTGATTGCGGTCAAAAAGGGAA
>JAFADM010000407.1 GCA_023424865.1 Bacillota bacterium
AATACAAAGCCTGGCACCTCTTACGAGTATTCAAATTTGAATTATATTCTTTTGGGTCGGATTATTGAGATTGTATCCGGTCTTAGCTACAAAGATTATGTAAAGAGCAATATCTTTGAAAAATTAGATATGGAGCATAGTTATACAGATGAGGCTATTGCAGTAAAAAACGGACTTTCTCAAGGATATACAATCCTATATGGTTTACCTGTTCCCTCTCATTACGCCTATCCCGAGGGCTCCCTCCCCGCTGGATTTATCTTTGCCAGCATAGAAGATATGGCGAATTATTTAATATGCTTTTTAAATAAAGGATTCTATAAAGACAATTCTGTTGTTATGGATCCTTCTGCATCAAAGCTTGAGAATTTTATGGAAAATTCATATTTAAGTAATTGGTATGATCAAAATTGGATAGAAAACTACGGTGCTCCAAGAAATGATTTATACCTGGACTCTTATGGATATAACGGAGCCACGCCTAATTACACAGCTTCCTTCCTCATAAATCAAAAATCAAGATACGGCGTAGTTGTTATGAATAATACTCATGACCAAGTTAATTTTTTTGATAGAGATATTGATTCATCGACAATCTGCCGTGGAATTATGGAATACCTTGAATCCGGTGAAATTCCACAGGTTGAACCAGTAAAAACAAACTATACCCGATTATTTCCGATAGCGTCCATTATACTAATAATGATTATCTATACATTCATGAGTATCCGGTGTGTATTCGTTGCAAAAGGAAGAAAGACGGGTTTTCGGTATTTCTTAATTGATATAATTTTACCTGTCGTAGCGTTCGTTGCAATTCCTTTCTATAATGAAAGCAATTGGAGCTGGTTGCTGGCATCAAATCCAGAGGTAAATTATATCATTATTGGCGTGATCTTATGGTTGATGCTGTTGGCCTTTATTAAAATAAGCATCCATGGGGAAAGGCAAAGCATGACCATAGTTTAGTAAAAATCATAAAAGGCACTTTTTATTTTCCCCATCATCCCACTACAGCACCCACAAGGTTCTTCGCCGTAATAAGGATAACCAGTACAACCAGAACTGTAAAAAGAATATCCACATGCTTGTTGGACATTTTTCTGTAAATATGGCTTCCAAATAGAGCTCCCAGGACTCCTCCCAGAATCATAACCAGAAGATAGACCGGTGAAACAGCAGGGACATTCCCTCCTGTGACGGTAAAAACAAGGCTGACGGCTTGTGAGAAGAAGATTATGTATAGCGAATGAATGGCGGCTACCTTGGACTCCATGGAGAAGAAAAAGGAAAGAACCATCAAATTAATAGGGCCCCCGCCTATTCCAAGGAACGAGGACAGAATGCCCAAAGCCATGCCGATGAACAGGCAGGAAAACCAGCCATTGAGATTTAAGGTGGAAATGCGGTCTTTTTTCCAAACATAAAACAGTACAATTATACTTATCAGGCAAAGAACCCCTGATTGAATTCCCCCAATAAGCCGTCCATCGGAAAATTGCTTAAGCAAAACATCAAAAAGCATTTTTCCAACCAGGCCGCCTAAGGCTCCACCAATAGCCAGCAAGGTCCCTCGTCGCGGTTCAACCTTTTGCGGGTTTTTCCTGCTGCGAAGAAGCGAAACAATGGACATAGCCAGTACCGTACAGCCGGACAAAAAGCTAACGGCGTCCACTCCCAGCCCAGACAGTGCATCCAGAACAGGCTTAATCAGCACACCTCCCCCTATCCCGCTGATAGAGCCAACACTGGAGGCGACAAAGCTGATTGCTATAAAAAGTATAATAAGTTCCATATCTAGTCATTATCTCCTGTTTCAAGTTTAAACAGAGTCATTAAGTCAAAGAAAAGGCCTAATTACTGCTGCGGAATGGTTTCTCAAGGCTTAGGACGCCGTACCTTGAGCATCCGCACTATCTCCAGCATCTTTGGGAAGCATTGGGCAAAAAACGCTTTATACGCCTCGCAATAACAATGATTGCTGTCCGGCAGCCCTTTTATAGAAGGTTCATAGCAGCGGCGGCAGCCTCCCCTGCACAGGGAAAACCACCGGCAATCCCGGCAGCCCGGTGAAACAGATCGGCCCTCACGCAAAAAAGCCTCCCTTGCCGGAGAGGCTTGCATTTCAAAAAAGCCGGAATCGTTGAGGTTTCCCATTCTGTAGCCGTCCAGAACATAAAAGTCACAGGGATAAACACTGCCATCCGCTTCAACCACATTCTGAACCGAGCAGTAACCGTTCATATCACAGCTTTCCGGCGGCATTCCCATTATCATGGTAATGAGATTGTCAAAATAGCGGATAGAAACATAGCTTCCCCTCATGAAATCCCGATGCCATAAATGGAACAGTTCAATGAGAAACGTGCCGTACTGCTCAGTGGTCAATGAAGCTGACTGCTGCCCAGGAGCTACTCCCAAAGGCTCGAGACAGGGAATATACTGTTGATATTTAAATCGGTTGCGGCTGTAAAAGCCATATATCTCGACAATATTTCGGGCAACCTCCGGTGTTACCACTGTAAGAATATTAAAGGCGGTGCCGGAGCTTTCAAGTAGCTGGGCGGCACGCATCACCCTGGAAAAGGTTCCGGTTCCGTCAAAAGTCTTCCGGTTCCGGTCATGCAGCGCCTTGGTCCCATCCAGTGAGAGACCCACAAGAAAATTGTTTTTTGAAAAAAACTCCGCCCACTCCCTGTTGATGAGCAGCCCGTTGGTTTGAATCCCGTGAGATACGGAAAGCTTTTTGGTGTTGTATTTCTCTTCACAGGCCAGCCACCGATGATAGAAATCCAGCCCCGCAAGGGTAGGCTCTCCCCCCTGAAAGCCAATTGCGCAGCTATCCGACGCAAAAGCCATAGCATGCCTCACAACATTGTCCATGGTTCTGTCGCTCATAATGCCATAGGAGGCTATCTTCCGGTTAGCCGCAACATCGGCGTAAAAGCAATAGGCGCACCGCATGTTGCAGCTTCCGGAAGCTGGCTTTATTAATAAAGAAAATACCGGCATGGGGCTTTCCCCCTTCTTTTGTGTACTTCATCACTCCATTATACCTCTTTAGAGGCATAGCAGCGCAACCAACTCACAACCCTGTTTATCCCCCCGGGCTTTAAGTTAATTCCACTATAAGGGAGAATCTGGTCTCCATTTCGCATACGGAGCGAAGCAATCGCCAGCTTTACTCCGTTCAATCCGTTCACTGGCCTGTCTTTTCACCGAAAAGCTTCTCCATAACCGTATACCAATCCCCTTTAATATTATCCCAAAAATAGGGCCGTTTCCCTTTAGTGGGTAAATCGCATGGAGGAACCCGCACTTCCCAGGGCATCCGTGAAAAGGTTTGCACCGGTCCGGGATTAAAAGTTGGCTTTAAGGGCAGAGCCTTAAGCCTTCCATTTTCATCCAGAGCCAGGCCGGAGTCGGAGTAGCGCCGTATCCACCCCTCGGCTTGCTGTTTAATAACCCTTATGATATCATGGTACTGCTGATTATCCGCAAGATCAATCTGCTCAAAAGGGTCGTTTTCAAGGTCATATAATTCCTCAAAACCGCCGTTTTGGTGAAACAGGTACTTCCAGTTTTTCCACCTGGTATGAAGAAGATAATGGGGATAGCTCAGCATTTCGGACACGGTAAACTCATTGTGGCTCTTGCCGTTTATGTATGCCAGCAAATCTCCCCCCGGACGTTTACGGGTATCAAAATCCTGGCCTGTTAAACCAAGGAGGGTGGGATAAATGTCGGTAAGGCTTGTAATATCCGATACGCGTGTGCCTGCCTGTATATGTCCCTTCCATTTCATAAGGAGGGGAATGTGGATGCTTCCCTCA
>JAFADM010000573.1 GCA_023424865.1 Bacillota bacterium
GTACACGTTTATTTTATTTCCGGAGATCGCGGTCAAAATCTTCTGCGCCCGGGAAGTCGAATTTTTGGGGCGGGAAGAACTGATCCAACGGGAATTCGATAGTGTCAAAGATTTCGCAGGGGTTCTCATCGGTAGAGGCAATGCACTCCTTGTTGGGATAGCAGAAATTGAATGCAGGAATAAGAAGCTGAACAAGGCGTACAAGTTTTATGATGGAGAAAATGCCCAAGGTAACGACAACTCTTCTGGCGGGAGATCCGCAATTTTCTCCTCCATACCTTTCTTCATCACCAATGTGGTGTTTTTCGTGAACGCGTTTAATTCTGGTGTTCAAAACGAGGGGATCTGCAACCTCAACTTTAATGTTGGGAAGGTTATCCTGCTCAATAAGGGCTCCACAGCCATCATTGCAATCCGAGCCGCAGTATGCCAGCGGTTGAATAGGGTCTACGCTCTTGAAAATTTTAATTTTTCCTTCAGAGCCAAAAAGGATGACGGTCTTGCCAAACCATACGTAACCAATTTTGGGGCATGAATTGACAATATTTCCTGTTACATCCCTATAGCAGAATTCCACAGCCACCTTGATTTTATAACGTACGTTGACGGTATAAAATCCCCTTTTAAAGGGGACATCCTCAAGATCCGCAAGAACGGCCACAACCTCCGCATCTTTCGTTTTTACTTTAACCGCATTGTTAATGAGGTCCTGAACATTTTCGGTAAATTCAACGACTGCGTCTTCAACGCAGTCCTTCTCACGGCAGTTATCATATACTTTTTCTACATGAACGCAAACCGCTTCCCGTAGCTTGCATATGTCTTCGCCGCTGATAAGTCCTGGAACGACTTGTTCTTTACAGCCCATTTTATCGGTCCTCCATTTCAGAATAATTGCCTTCACATTGTCATAATATGCCTTTTGGCTTATTTGGTGACTGATGGGCATATTCATTGCGGGTCATAAATAATCATTATAGTGATACATGACAAGCAAAGCCCACGAATTAAAACAAAGCCTTAAATCAAAGAATTTTTCCAAAAGGAGATGGCGGCTGTGCCTTCAAACGATAATACAAGATATGTACTCAAAAACAGCCTTGGGATTACCTATTGCATCTGGTACAAAAACGGGTTGTACATGAGCATGCTGGAAAATGACTCTCACTGGGGCCCTCCGTTCTTGCTGTCGGAAAACGCCACAGCTGATTTTTCAGCTCTTATTGACAGTGACGATTCCATTTGCACGACCTTTGTGGATTATTCCGGAAGGCTTTTACACATAACGGCCTGTGAGGAGAGAAAAGATCCTGTCGTGCTCCTGGAAAGCCGGATAAGCGGAAGCTCTCCCTATGAGGTGAATCTGGTGGAGGCGGGCGGAACGGCGCATATTTTCTACATAGTATCCCATAACCGCAAGCAGCTTTTAACCTACCAGCGCATTGAAAAAAACGGCTATAGCATGCCGGAGGTAGAAGGTGTTATTACGCGGGATGCCAAGAGCTACTCGGCAGCCTCCGACGGCTCTGCCGTCCACCTCTTCTTTGTAACCGACGTACAGAACGTAAACCTTCTGGTTCACCGTAAAATCAATGCCGACGGCAAGGCTCAAAAGCCCAATACCACCCCCTTCCCCTATAATGTTAATATGAAGCTTCAGTCCGTGGTGTCCGACACAGGTGCCATTTTCATACTGGCCTCAGGTGAGGACAGCACCGCATGCTTCCGCTTTGATCCCATTCTGAACCGTTTCAGCAAAGCTCTGGAGGTTTTCAGTACCACCACAGGGCCGGGTATGGACAGCCTGCTTCTTATCAACAACTCCCCTTACGCCATACGTACTTTGAAAAACGGTTTTGTTCTGACACGCATCAAAAACGACAATTCCTCTCTTGGGGAAGAAACCCGTATTGATTTTACGGGCAGGGATATTCCACTAAATTGCCGCTATCTGTCCAATGCCCGGGAAGATAAAATACTGGTAACCTACACGGTTCCCATCCTCTTTGGCAATGGCCTTAAATTCCCCTTTGATTTTAAATCTCTTTCCGCTCAGCGGTATGAAAAGCTTGAGGACGACCGGGAGCTTTTCCGTGAAAGGATAAGAGAACTGGAAAACCGTATTGAATACCTTGAAAACAGTATACGGGAAATGCTGCGGCCCTGATTGCCCGCTTTAAAAGATCTTTGTCAAAACTCGAAAACCGGCTTATAGTGCATTATTAAGGCCGGTTTTGTTTTATTTCCTTCATAGCCGTTATGCTATAGTAAGGCCATAGTCAAAACCCCGACCGGGGCAGACATGAACGCCATTATCCGTGAAATTCATGGATTTCCATCGGAAGGGGTAGACGAACCGAAAGGAAAGGAAAGGGCCTTCTATGAATACAAGCCTGCTCCTTCCGTCCCACTCCCCGGACGGAGGAAAATTCGCTCATGGCAGGGACAAAAAAATCTATTTTCGTGTCCGCGGAAAAAACGATCCCACTGTCGTGGTGCTCAACGCTCCGGGCAGTGCTCAAGCCGAATGGTGGCCCTTTCAGAATGAAATTGCCCGTCAATTCCGTATGATCACCTTTGACAGAGCCGGATATGGCGGCAGCACCCAACCGGAAAAGGAAAAATCCCTCAATTCATTTTCAGAAGGTCTTGAAATGCTCTTGAAGTTTGAACGGATAAAACGCCCTGTTCTTCTTATTGCAGACGGTGGGGCCGCCTATTTCGCTCAGCATTTTGCCCTCACCCGCCCTGGCCTGGTGGCCGGTGTACTGTTTATAAACCCGCCTCCGCCGGATCTTACAGCATGGAAAAAGGCCGAAGCGGAAAACGAAGAGTTTTTAACCAGTGCGGCGATGGCCGAAAAAAGACTGCATCTTGCATCAAAAGGCTTCTACCGCCTTTTCTCCCCACTTCCGGGGTACAAGCTTGACATACGTTTTCGAAAGGCAATCGCTCTATACTATTGCAAGGAGAAGAACTACCTCACGGCACTTGAAGAATTCAGGCTCCAGGAAAGCTTTTCCAAAGGCGCAAGTCTTGAAAAGCCTCTTCCAGCCGTTCCGGTACGCATTCTTTTTTCACCTATGGAAAAACGCATCCGGGAGTGGAACCGACAGGGCATACCTGAATACACCGCGCGTCAGATGGCTCGCCTGTATGAAGAACTCGCAAAGCGTTATCAGTTCATTTATTCTGCGGACGCACTTTTAGAGGTTTCCGGTTCCATGTTAAAAATGCATTTAAGCCAGCCCCACAGGCTTTTGGATGAAATCGCGCATATGGTAAAGTCTATTCATATGCAGTAATTAAAAAAAAGGCAGTCAAGACCACCACCTGAGGTGGTGGCTTGCACAGGCCCTATAAGGGCCTAATACCAGCAGCGCCTGATGGCGCATTGAATAGTTTGCCAACCGCATCAGATTTACTGGCGGCCCCTAAAGGGGCT
>JAFADM010000596.1 GCA_023424865.1 Bacillota bacterium
GCGTTATGATAGGTACCTGCGCCATTGTGATTATGCTTTCCCTGGGTCTTGCCATGGACAGGAACTTCCTGGCCCAGCTCAATCAAATGGGCAATATCATGCAGATTCAGGTTTATAATTACAATGAAGGCGGTAAAACCTCCGAGGGAAAGGATATTCCTACCCTTGACGATAATATGATCTCCGAGTTCACAAAGATTGAGGGGGTTCAGGGGGCCACTCCCATACTCAATATCAGTCTTAAAATGGGTGCGGATAAGTATTACGGCTGGGCAAACGTTATGGGTATAAAAACCGACATGTTTAGCATGCTGGACATTCCCATAGGCGAGGGAAGAGGCCTCCAGGAAGGGGACACCGACCAGATGGTGGTTGGTGGCTATGTTGCCCAGCAGCTTTACAATCCTAAATCCAGACGCTGGGATCCGGCGCCCGAAGGCTTTAATCTCATGGAAGAAAAGGTAACTCTAAGCTGGGATATGTCCTACGGTGAGTCTTCTTCCGGCGGCAATACAGGTTCCGGCAGCAAAAAGAAGGTAAAGCCGGTAAACGTGGATGTGGTGGGCGTCATGACTCAAAGCGGCGGAAATTATGATTGGTCCGTCATCATGCCTATTGAAACGGTAAAAAAGTATCAAAAGGAAATGGAAAAGTATAATAAGCAAAACGGCGGCAGCTCCGGAGGAGGAGTACGAATATCCTATTCTTCCAGTTACAGTACATCAAACTCATCCGGAACGCAAACCGGTTATAATCAGGCCATTGTAAAGGTAAAAAGCATTGACGATGTGGTGTCAGTAATGGAGCAGATACAGACCTATGGTTATAACACCTATAGCCCTGTTCAGATGCTTGAGGATATGAAGGCCCAATATGCCGGCTTGAGACAGATTCTTGGAGGCATCGGTGTTATGGCATTTATTATCGCCGCCATCGGTATTGCCAATACTATGTATATGTCCATCTATGAAAGAACACGGGAAATTGGTATAATAAAGGTCATTGGCGCAAGGTTAGGGGATATCCGGCGGCTTTTCATGCTGGAAGCGGGCTGGATAGGCATATTCGGAGGCGTTTGCGGTGTATTATTAAGCTTTTTGGCCTCCTATCTCTTAAACCGGTTCAATGTCAGTGTGGGCGGATCTGTTATATGGACACCCGAAGGTGAGCAAAAGCTGGATTCCTCCTATATTCCCTTTTGGCTTGCACTGGCAGCATTTACCTTTTCCACCTTTGCAAGTTTGCTTGCAGGACTCATGCCTTCAACCAGGGCCATGCGCTTAAGCGTTATGAAAGCCCTGCGGCAGGATTAATAAAGTTAAAAACGGGCAGGCTTCTCTGATGAGGGGCCTCCCTTTTTTTATCTGAATGGTATAAAATTTTATGGCAGGCCTCCTGACTGAATCTTAGGAGAGCTTGCCTTTGATCTGTCCATATAAAAAGTTCTATTTTGAATGATGATGGTGAGAAAGACGATGGCAATGAAGTGGGAGGGAAAAAATTCAGATAAAGGCTGCCGTTTTGAAACCTGGTCTTTCGAAGGATCAGATAAATTACAACTGGCAGCCTATAAATGGCTGCCTCTGGGCGAAACCAAGGCGGTTGCCGTGCTTGTACACGGTCTCGGAGAGCATGCTTTGCGCTTTATTGAATATGCCTCCTTTTTTGCTTCTCAGGGAACAGCCACCTTTTCAATGGACTTACCAGGCCATGGGCGTTCGCCTGGAAAAAGAGGGCATATGGGCGACAGAGCCCTTTTACTGAAGTACATTGAAAGCCTGATGGAAGCAGCTTCAGCCCAATATCCGGGGCGGCCACTGTTTCTATACGGACACAGCATGGGTGGAACACTCGTTTTATCCTTTAGGCTCTTTGGAAAAATTCGTCCTAACGGATATATTGTCACCTCACCCTGGCTTATGCTGAAAAGACCTGTTTCCACATCCACAGAAAAGCTGTTGAAGGGACTTGCCCGCTTTAAGCCGGATATGATAATAAGAAGCCCCCTTAACTTAAATGCCGTAACCAGTGTACCCGAAGAAATAAGCCTTTACCGAGAGGATTCCCTTTTGCATACCTCCATTTCACTTCAAACAGCTGTAGAGTGTTGGGATTCGGCCAATGAAATACTCCGCCGGGGTAGCGAAAAAAGAGGCCGCTTTCTGCTTTTTCACGGTACGGATGACCGCATTTGTTTAGTGGAAGGCAGCCGTAAGCTGGCCCTTTTGGCACAGGAAGAATGCATCTACAGGGAGTGGCCTCAAAACCGTCATGAGCTCCAGCATGATCGGGACAAATTACGGGTAAGACAGGCCATTGCACAATTTATGGAGGATGCAGGTAAGAATTTATAGCCCTTTCAAAGCCGCTTATAAAGCGGTATTAAGATTGATATTTAATAAGTAATTAGAAGTAGGTCTATATAATATTAAAATTAGATTACATCACTTAAAGCAATTGATTTTTAATAAAATGTGGTATATTATGTTTTATGCACATCAACTAACACATTTGGAAGGAGGTCGCATGATGATAAGTCTGTTTAATAGCAGTAATGTGGGATTCGAATTTAATAGCAGGTTTAGACATGCTGCGGCCGACCATACCGTTCTCCTTGGGGTTGCACCCCGCAGCAAAAATTTCTGAAACTCTTATAAACCTGGTATTTAACATTCGTAGTCGCGCATAAGTCTATGCCTGGCAGTTTTTTGCATTCATTCCTGAAAACGGTGTACTTTATAGACAACGCTTTTCGCTGTGGATACGTTTGACTGCTGTGCAGTAAGGCTCGACGCGGTTAGTCGGAGCCACCACGGAAAGGAGTCTCTCGTCTTTATGAAAAAATTCAAGCTGCTTATGAACTTTTTGCAGGGAAGCAGGAAAACCTACCTCTTTACGGTCATTTCCGTATTATTACTTACCTTGTTTACGGCGACAATTCCGTTAATCATTAAAACGACCATTGACTCGGTTATTGGTTCGGAACCTCTCAGCCTGTCCGGCTTCGCATTAAGCTTTGTTGAAGGCATCGGAGGAATTGAGAACATACGGAGCAATCTTTGGATTATCCTTGTTGTCCTGGTTTGTATAACCTTGTTTCAGGGTGTTTTCATGTTCCTCAAGGGCAAGCTTTCGGCCCTCACCGCACAGACGGCAGGCAAGCGGATAAGGGAAAAGCTTTACAACCATCTGGAGCATCTGCCCTTTGACTATCACGTGAAGGCCCAGACCGGTGACATTATCCAGCGCTGCACATCGGATTTGGAAACGGTGCAGAACTTTGTGTCGGGGCAGTCGGTGGAAGCGGCTCAGATTCTCATGCAGGTTGTGGTCGCCCTGTCCATCATGCTTTCGATAAACAGCAAATATACGCTTATGGCTGTTATTTTGATCCCTTTTGTCTTTTTGATCTCCATCCGCTTCTTTATTGATATGATGAAAATCTTTTTAAAGACGGATGAGGCTGAAGGCGTCATGTCCTCTGCGCTCCAGGAAAACTTAACCGGGGTCAGAGTGGTAAAAGCCTTTGGGGCTCAAAAATTCGAGATGGACAAATTTGATGAAAAAAATAAAACCTTCAAAGAGCTGAATCTTAAAATTGTACGGCTGATGGCCAATTTCTGGGCCGGCACCGACGTTATCTGCATGCTGCAGTATGCCCTGGTTATTATGATAGGCACCTACTGGGCCGTTCAGGGACAGGTAACCATCGGAACCATACTCGCCTTTGGCTCCTATGCCGGTATGCTGGTTTGGCCCCTTCGAAACCTGGGGCAGATGATGGGCTTTATGGGTCAGGCTTTCGTCTCCCTGGGCCGCATTCAGGAAATTCTGGACGCCAAGGTGGAGGACTACAAGGCCGGTTCGGACAATGCTTCCATTGGAGGGCAAATTGAGTTCAAAAACGTGCATTTTGCCTATGAAAAGGATAAGCCTGTTCTGGACGGTATCTCCTTTAAAATAGAAAAGGGTTCAACCGTAGCCATTCTGGGAGCCACAGGCTCAGGCAAAAGCTCCCTGGTTCATCTTCTGCTGAGGCTTTATGATTTCGACTCAGGCGAGATTTTGATCGATGGGACGGACATTAAGACCATCAGCCGGGAATGGATGCGCAAAAATGTAGGCATTGTTCTCCAGGAGCCCTTCCTTTTCTCGAAAACCATCTACGATAATATCCGTATTGGCAGTAAATCCTCTGAGGAAACGGTGATGACGGCCTCAAGGACAGCATCGGTGCATGAGGCCATATCGGACTTTGAAAAGGGCTATGAAACCATGGTGGGTGAAAGAGGCGTGACCTTATCGGGCGGTCAGCGCCAGCGAATTGCCATTGCCCGTACGGTTGTCAGAGATGTTCCCATTTTGGTCTTTGACGATTCCTTAAGCGCTGTGGATACGGAAACCGACAGTCATATCCGAAAGGCCCTTAAAAAGCGCCGTAAGGACACCACCACCATTATCATTTCCCACCGTATCACCACACTTGCCGAGGCTGACAAAATTCTGGTTCTGGACAAAGGCCGTATTGTGGAATCGGGATCCCATGACGAGCTTATTCGAAGCGGGGGTCCTTACAGCCGAATTTGGTCCATTCAGAGCGAGTTGGGGGCAGATCTGGAAGAGTCGGACACTGCCCAGGCGATTGTTTGATGCTTCCAAGGCAGAAACAACAAGCGCGCCGGCATTTGCCGGAGAAAGGAATGA
Source organism: Bacillota bacterium (assembly GCA_023424865.1). The sequence continues at coordinate 4,705 of JAFADM010000596.1, forward strand.
CTCATGCAGTTTGAAGAACAAGAATACAGCAAACGGGTTGATCTTAACACCATAAAAAAACTTGCTGTATTCGCAAAGCCCTATAAAAAGACGATTACCATACTGATCGTTCAGATGATGCTCCTTGCAATTGTAGACGCCATTATGCCAAAGCTTAATCAGTACGCCATTGACTTTTTTGTGGTCAATGAATCCTTGGAGGGCTTTATCCCTTTTTGCATCATTGCGCTGCTTCTGGTATTTTTTCAGGCCGCTAACGTCTGGTATATGATAGGAAACGCAGGGAAGGTGGAAAACAGCATCCCCTACGATATCCGCAAGGCCGCTTTTCAGAAGCTCCAGGAGCTTTCCATTTCCTATTATGACAAAACACCCGTTGGCTGGATTATGGCCCGCCTGACCTCCGATGTACGCCGTATCGGTGCTACACTGTCCTGGCATGTGGTGGATTTTTTCTGGTCCATCTTTTTAGTACTCATGATGACTATTTTCATGCTGTTTACCAACGTGAAATACGCGCTTCTGGTTCTTTGTGTCGTTCCTTTCATTGTTATATTGAGCATGATCTTCCAGAAAAGAATCCTTCATAACTTCAGAAAAGCCCGCAAGTACAACTCCCAGATTACCGCCGCTTTTAATGAAGGGATTACAGGCGCTAAAACCATAAAGTCCCTGAGCATCGAAGGCCCTATGCTGGAGGAATTTGAGGTTGTGACAGGTCAAATGAAAAACTTCACAGTAAGGGCGGCTACCGTATCCTCTGTGTACACACCCCTAATTCTCCTTCTGGGAAGCATTGCAACCGGTCTTGTGATCTGGAAGGGAGGTTATGAGGTACGGGGAGGTATTGCAACCTACGGTACCCTGGCTGCCTTTATATCCTATGCGGTACAGTTCTTTGAGCCTGTCAAGCAGTTTGCACGGGTATTCACAGAGCTTCAGTACACCCAGGCCTCCGCAGAGCGTGTGGTAAGCCTTCTGGAGACAGAAAACGATATTAAGGACAGCGAGGCGGTGTCCAGGAGCTTCGGCGGCATGTTCGACTCCGACAGGAAGAACTGGCCTAAATTCACAGGTAATATTGAGTATCGAAATGTAACCTTCCGTTATAAGGAAGGGGGAAACATCCTTGAGAACTTTAACCTGACCATTCGGGCGGGGGAACGCATTGCCCTTGTGGGAGAAACAGGCTCTGGAAAGACCACCATTGTCAATCTGGCCTGCCGCTTCTATGAGCCTACGGAAGGAAGCATTCTCATTGATGGTGTGGATTACAGGGAAAGGCCCCTTCTCTGGCTTTACTCCAATCTGGGGTATGTTCTGCAGGAGCCCCACCTGTTCAGCGGCACGGTAAGGGAGAATATCGCCTACAGCCGTCATGACGCGACACAGGAGGATGTGGAAAAGGCCGCGAAAATCGTTAATGCCCACGAGTTTATCACAAAGCTTGAAAAGGGCTATGACACGGAGGTTGGCGAGAGGGGCGGAAGGCTCTCCACGGGCCAGAAGCAGCTTATATCCTTTGCCAGAGCCATTCTCTCCGATCCGGGCATGTTTGTGCTGGATGAGGCCACCTCCTCAGTTGATACGGAAACCGAGTACCTTATTCAGGAGGCCTTGAACAGGGCTCTGGAGGGAAGAACCAGCTTTATTATTGCACACAGGCTTTCCACCATTCGCTCGGCGGATCGGATCCTGGTCGTCGATAAGGGCCGTATTATTGAAGAGGGCAATCACAAGCAGCTCATTCGTAAAAAAGGGTA
>JAFADM010000413.1 GCA_023424865.1 Bacillota bacterium
ACGGCCATTTCCGCGGGGTTTTTCTTTATCATATTCCATTCATTACCTATATATTTGGCCGGTTTTTCCACCTTCATGAGAAGGCTTTCATCCAGTTTTAGACCCATTTAATTTATAGGACGCAAAAAACATCCTAATCTCCGTTCCTTTCCATGACACAGCCTGTTCCAAAGCCTGCTTCTTTGTTCTTATTATTCCGCCTTTTCTATACGTAAAGCTTTCGCTTATATAGGCAGTAAGGACGCCGGTTATCTCTCTATAAACCGATTAGTGCTCCGGCTCTCAAATGCGCATACACATTAATAATAACTGATTAAGGCAAAAAAAACAATAGAACAAATGTTTGTTTAAAGGAAGTTTAAGGGAAGTTACGGCAAGCTAAAAGAAAGATCCGGCAGATACTGAGCTGCCGTTTTTACAATTCATTCCAAATGATTAGATCAGAGGAATTCGAAAGATATTCATCGGTCAGTGCCTTCCATTCCTCTTCGGAAACTTCTTTATCTTCAAACATAAATAAATCATACTCGGTGCTCTCAGTCAAACTACTTTCATCCACGCTGTGATATTTCGAAAAATAGACGTTTGAGATCTCATTTCCGGCAGAGTCCAGAACTAAATAATAGTAATTTATATGCGTCGGCGCCGCGCCGTCGCGTTCGTATAATATCGCTCCGTTGTTTAAGGGAGATTCATAATCCGGACCGGCGTGCCATAAAACGATTTGTCCGTCAAGATATGTAAAAACAGTATAAATGCCCCCTGCAATAGCATGCAGATGAAGTTCAGGTACTCCATCCCCGTTCATATCAAATAAAGCATACAAGGGTTTAATATCTGGCTCCAAGGAAATAGCTTCAATTGTAACGACTCCGTCACTTATCTCATGTTTTAAGTCCTGTGCGCTTATACTTCCCGCTAAGAAATTGTTATAGGCCGCACAGGCATCATTTTTTGCTGAAGATACATCCTCCGATTTCTGCGGAGAACCACTATCGGAAGACTGGGGAGGATTGGAGGTAACCATCGCATTTGGTGCAAGTGATGCATCCATGGCTGCCGGAGTGCCTGCACTGTTTTGCCCGCAGGCGTTTAGAGCAAACAGAACAACGGATGAGAGCAAAAGGTATAGGGTTTTCTTCAGCATGGGGTTGCGTTTCATGACGGCCTCCTGTAGTTTATGGGCAAGACCATTTTTCATTGGTTATTGACCATGCTTGTATTATAAACCCGTTTATGGAGTTGTCAAGCTACACTCCCTGTGAGCGGTTTTCCTTTTTTTCCGAATTTTTTTACGTTTACGGCTGATACATTCCGTTTGGCAAATGCAGCCCTTCTCCTTCCAACCGTTTTGAGGTAACTAAAAAGCTTTGATATCATCTATTCATTTCCATCTTCATTGAGAAAGACAGTAACGGACACTGTTTAATAGGCATGTCTCATCCTTGTGGAACACCTCGAAGCGTGATATTATATTATAAAGTTAGCATCGTCTAACCACGCTTTCCCCTTTAATCGGCAGGTATAATTTTATAAGTAGAGTCCAGTAAAGCGGGGCCATAGCTATGAGCATTAATTTAAATGAAATGATGGAGGAATATGCACGGGTGCCTTTTAGTCCGTACGGCGCCCACTACAAGCAGTATGCTGCCGGTCACAGAGAATCGGAGTACAGCACAGAGTTTTCTTCTTTTATTTTTTCTCTCGGCGGAACGGCGACAATTTATCTGGAAGGCAAGCCCTTTGCATTCCGCACCAACCGGGTCATACATTGCGCTCCCGACCAGCGTTTTATGGCAAAAAATGAAAAGGATAGCCATGCCAGACTTTTTGAATTGGCTTATATAAGCAATAATTCCGATGCAGGCTACATGAATTCTTCTTACGAACTTGAAATCGGCAGTAATCCTGGCATTATTCTAATGCTTCAAAGACTGTCCCAATTATCCCAAAGAGTATATCCTAAAATTGACGGAAACACATTGCTTCAAGCCAAGATGCTAACCTATTCGATTTTTACGGAGATGTTTTCCAGCGCGCAAGGTATTCGGCGGGACAACATACACAGCGTGGCAGAAGATGCAAAATCATATATGGAACAGCACTATATGGAATCCCATACTTTACTTAAATTAGGCAACAGGTACGGTATGAGCGGAAAATACTTTGCCGGTATTTTTAAACGATATACAGGTATAAGCCCCATAGATTATTTAATTGCTTACCGGATGGATACAGCAAGGAAATTGCTCCAATCGACTGTATTCAGCGTCAAAGAAATCGGCTGCCGGGTGGGGTACGAGGATGCTTTGTATTTCAGCCGCCATTTTAAAAGCCGTTTTGGCCTTTCTCCCAGCGAGTGGCGCGAAATATTTTCCGAATCGGATTATGGACGATCGTCCATATAAATTTAAGGTAATACTCCATTCCAACCAGGGTTATGCTTTGGTACACTAGCTTTCAGAAATAAGTTAGCCATTTCTAACCGCAATGGTATTGGAGGAATGAACGATGAACAAGTTTATGGGACTGATTTTATCAGTTGCACTTTTTACCGGGCTGCTGGCAGGCTGTGCCGGAGCACCCGCACAAAACAACAGTATAGGCACACCGGAGAACATACCGGCCGCAACAGAAGCAATTACACCTCAGCCGGAGGAAAATGCGGAGGCTTCCTTTCCGCGTATATATAAGGATGCCCGCGGGAAGGAAATAACCATTGACAAAAAACCGGAACGGATAGCTGTCACAACATGGATGATAACAGAAAAATTACTGGCCATAGATGCTCCGCCGGTTGCGGCCGACACCCTGGCAATAATGTCCGAATGGGCTTCAATGAAGGGTTACCTTGATAAATATCCGATAGAAGATTTAGGAGCGGAGGTCAATTTGGAAAAGCTGCTGGAAATAAAGCCCGATTTAATTCTTGCTACCACAGCTAATGAAAAGATCTATGATCAGCTTGAAGCCATTGCACCTGTTATCGTATTTGATATAGGCCTGATGTTTGGCGATTGGCAAATTTCTACCCGTGAGGTTGCAAGGGTTGTGGGTGAAGAAGCAGCCGCAGAGGCCTTTATTGACGATTTAATGGCGCAAATAGCCCAAACGAAGGAAAAGCTTTCTATCGATGGCAAGACCGTAAGCTTTCTGCGTCTTTGGAGTAAAACCATTTATTCTATGGGAGTAGCTACTTGCGCTGCTTACTACGACGAAGAAACGGGGCTGGGGCTGACCATGCCGCAAGGATGGCCGGAACAAATAGGCGAGCTCTCTCTTGAATCCCTAACTGAGATGAATCCGGATTATATTTTCATCTCCACCAGTGAGGATGAAGCTTATATGGACGAGCTGGGCAAAAACTCCGTGTGGAACACCCTGACCGCAGTTAAGGAAGGCCACGTATACCCTGTTGATTTGTCCGGTTTATCTGGCGGAGCATTGGCTGCCAAATATGGCGTTCAAGTGGTGCTTGACGCTTTAGGAGAATAACTGGCGGCTTAAGATAAAACGTCCCAGTTTTTTTCTCCCGGTTCTTTTTTAAAGCTCTGCCTGTACTGCTGGGGCGTCTTTCCCGTATAGGCCTTGAATCGGCGGTTAAACCCTGATATTTCGTAATTGCCGCATTCCACGGCAATGTCCTTAACCGGCATATCCGTTGACTTTAAAAGCCGGCATGCCTGCTGCATTTTATGCTGTGTCAGGCATTCCAGGGGCGTCACCTGAAACGCCGCTTTAAATTCCAGCGACAGCTTTGATTCACTTATACCAAGCTCCTGAGCAATTGAGGATACGGAAATACCCGGCTCGGAAAAGCGCCTGCGAATAATGTCCATGGCAAGGCCTGCCTGGGGCGGCACCTGTGCGGCCTCAGGCCTGTCCTGTTCCGCAATAAATCTTGAGCAGACATTGCGGAGCATAATATCCAGGTCATCCAGAGAAAGGCACTCGCTGAGTTTGTACAGATTATGAACGTCCTGCTCCAAAGAGGCGCTGTCCCGCACCTCACGGGTAATGACGCTGAGAATATCGTTATACATGCATCTGAACACAAACAGGGAGGTATTCATGGCTCCCATGGTTCTGGTTATATCATCCAGGGCGCTTCTTACCCGTTCTTCGTCCAGGGCCTTGAGCGCCAGGCGCAGCCGTTCCACCAGCTGCTGGTTATATGCCGTATTTTTTCCTTTTTCTTCCTGACCTCCATCGAAACGAATAACACTGGTATTGCCGCGAACAAAGCGCTTTTCAAAGGCATTTTCCGCTTCCAGGTAAGCTAAGGGGCCCTCTTTGTAATCCTTATGAACAGCGCTGACCGCCATAGTTACCCCCGTACAGCAGGCACGGATGCCCGCCAGCTTGCCCTCCAGCCATTCGTAAAGCTGCTGCCCGTCGTTTGCAAAGGAAACGAACAGTATTTTGTCATGCAGGCCCAGGGTACAGGAAACACCGCCCACATGATCATCAAACAGACGGTTCAGCTTATCCGGAATAAGCTCATAATCCGCTCCTGTGGGCTTGGCCAGAATACTTACGGCAAAAAAGCGCATATCCACGTTCAGATGGATCTCTTCGGCCATGGACAGCCAATCGTCGGTATCGGCAAAGCCGCCTACAAGAAACCTCCGGGCAAAGTCAGCCCTTCTGAGGGTCTCCACACTTTCCACCTTGGTGTTAAGCGCAGCATTGTCATCGATGAGCCTTTGCACGCCGTCCCTGATCTCAATAAGCTCATTGCCTTCCGGAGCGCTTTTGACAATCATTTTGTGCAGGCGTCGTATGGGGCGAACCCTCAGCTGCACAAAGTAAATAACCACCAGCAGGCATACGGCAAAAAGGATGGCCAGAATAACCATAAACAGCTTCATGGTTCCGGTAAAAGCCATGCTCATATCGCTTGCGGAGGCAAGCATTAAATAGCTTAATTCCAGCTTGTCCCCCGGTATCCTGTAGAGCATGTATTTTTTATCTTCAAAGGTGAAATCAGACGCCTTTTCTCCCTCCAATATGGCACCGGCAGCCTGAAGCACCGCTTCTTTGGGCACAGGGCATACCTCCCGGGCAAATATGACTTCCTCCCCTTTGAGAATATAGACATTTTTATTTCCTGTGGCTATTCCGCCCAGCAGCTTATCGTAGGTGGCCGAGTCAATCTGATACATGACCGTACCACAGCGTGTACCTTCCAGATAACCTATGGGCATGAATACGGGCACGACTTTTTTAACAGCATTGTTCAACCTGCTCAATTCCTGCTCGGGCAGGATGTGGATTTGTTTGACATCCCTCAAGGCTCCGGCAATCTCCTCCGGCATAATGGAATCAAACTGCACTTCATTGGCCAGAAAGGTAGCAAGAGGCCATAAGGTAGTTGTCGAATAAACATAATCATCATTGTTAAAAATCAGATACATGCCCGAAAAAAAATCATTGCAGCTTGCAAAAAGGGACAGCTGCCGCTTAAGACGGATAAACTTCTCCGGATTATCTTTGAAAATGAAGGGCGAAACATCGGCGGACGCCGCCAGCTGATTGGATGAACTCATGAGAAGCAGCAGCTCACTTTCGTTTCGCTCTCGGATAAGCTCAAGAGCCCCCTGATAATCACCGTACACAATTCTCTGATGAAAGGTGTAGAAGGTTCCGCGGGTGTACGTCGCTATCCCGAAGATGAGCACCAGCATTACCACCAGATAGGAAAGAAAGTATTGCCAAAGCAAGGACATTCTCACCCGCCTTAATTTATTCATGCTACCCTCTCCTTTATATCAACGAGGTGCACCATCCTTTCGGACAGGACACCCCGTTTCATGTAAGCTATTAATCCATCATGCCATAGGCTTTATCCTGTTGGTTCTATTATTTGACAGACTCCTGGTAACGCTCATACACTTCCTGGTAAAGACGGATATAATCGTTTATCTTCAAATTGTCCAGGGTCTTAACATAGGCATCCCAGCCTGCATCGGTAACTCCCTTTGTAATAAAGCCTACGATAGCTTCCTGGGCGTATTTCTTGATTTCAGCCTGCAAAAGATCCCTTTGTCCAATCTCCTCCAGCGTAAATTTACATAAGGATGTGAGAATGGAGCTGGAATATTTCTCTACAACACCGGCTTCGGTGTACAGCTTGCACAGCTCCGTCTTTTCAATGCGCTGTTCGGGCATGATAACCTTCTCAAAGTATTCGGTACCTGAGAAAAAGTGTAAAGCGCTCTGGTTGGGAACCTCCTCCAGATCCGCTGTGAAAAATTCCACCTTTCCCTGGTCATTATAGCGCCAGCCATATTGGGTGACAACATTGTTTACTGTCTCTTCTTTGTATTTTCCGTAGTACCCGTTCATCTGGTTTTCAAATTCAAACTGGGCGTCCAGCCAGGCGCATGCGGTTTCAATATCCTCACAGCCTATGGTAAGGGCGGCGCCAAAGCTGGGAAGCTCCAGATATTCGGGCAGCTGGGCTGTCAGGCCTTCCGCCGCCACAGGAACGATGCCCTGATATTGGGCCACCACATCCGGTTCCGTGCTCATGGCTTTCATGCGCCAGCGCCAGAAGGACCCGGCACTTGCGGCATTCACCTTGGGTTCAAAGGAAGCGGTATCCTGAGCAACGCATTCCACATCCATAAGGCCTGTACTGTACCATTTATTTAGGGTTTCCAGGGCTTCCCGCATATTTTCACTCAGCAATTGAGATGTAACCTGGTTGTCGTTATTGATCATAATCCAGTTGGAATTATAGGGAATGCCCCAGAAGGAAAGGAGGTAAAGGGTTGCGTCCACGGAGCTTTCAAGGGTGCCGGTAAACGGAATTTCATCCTTTTCACCATTCTTATTGGGATCCCTGTCTTTGAAGGCTATGAGCATATCCTCATATTCCTTAAGAGTGGTGGGAATGCTGAGACCCAGGTTGTCAAGCCAGAGCTTATTCACGAACAAGTGGGCATTGACATTGATATTCTGGGGCAAACGCCAGCCAAGACGGTACATTTTTCCGTCGGAAGCACGCAGCAGATCCGCCGTGCCGGGCTCATAGTCCAACAGCGCCTTGTAAACAGGCATGTGCTGCTCAATGTAATCATCCATAGGAAGAAGAATCTTCTGATCCACACCGTACATTTCAATGTCCACACCGCCGCGGAGAATGATATCCGGGTATTCACCTGAAGTAAACATAAGGTTTGTCTTGGTTGACCAGTCCGCGCCGGAAACTGCGGTTAAGTTGGCGTGGATGCCGGTCTGAGCTTCCAGCTCCTTATAGAATTCCATGTTCTGAAAATCGGCCATATCACGGTACCAGAGCATGACATCGAGTTCCTTTTTCTCCTTCACCCCAGGTTCATTCTGTTTGACCTCTCCGGTAGGCTGGGGAGAACCCTCGGACGGTTGGGTAGATCCGCACGACGTCACCAGCAACATCGTTGCCAGGAAAAGAGGTATAAGTTTTTTCATAGCATTTCCTCCTCTATTTTTTTGGAACATAATGTTCCAAGGATAACAATGAAATGGAAATCAGCCTTTGATACTGCCAATCATAACGCCCTTAACAAAGAATTTTTGCATGCAAAGGTAGAGAAAAACCGCGGGGACGGTGGAAATGACGATGACACAATATTTTGCCAGCTGGGCGCGCTGAAGTATCTCCGCAGCATTATCCGCCGCTTCGCCTGCCATACTGGTCAATTCCGTACTCGTTTGAAGGGAGGCCAGAATATCCTTAAGGACGGTTTGAAGGGGCAGGTATTCCTTTTTTGTAATATAGACCAGGCCGGTCCAGTAGTCGTTCCATCTGTCCACGCCGTAATAAACGGAGAGCACCGCAATAATGGTACCGCTCAACGGCAATATGATATTAAGGAAATACTTCAAATTGGAGGCGCCGTCCAGTATGGCCGCTTCGTAAAGGGTCTCCGGAATGGTGGACGTAATGTAGGTGCGCGCCAGCATAACATTCCACACGGAAACGCAACCCATAAGAATACAAATCCAGGGATTATTGTAAAGCCCCACATCCCGCATAACCAGAAACGTGGGGACCAATCCGCCGTTGAAGAACATGGTAAACACAAAAATCAAAGAGAGGATTTTGCGTCCCGGAAATTTCCGTGAGAGTGTAAAAGCCGCACCCATGGTGACCACCAGGCTAATGAGTGTGCCTGCCAGCGTGTAAACGACCGAGTTCATATACGAGCGCCATATGGTGCTTTTGCTGAACATGGCCTTATACCCGTCAAAGGTAATGCCCCGCGGATACAAAGTGACCTTGCCCAGAGACACCAGATTGGCGTCGGAAATGGAGCTTATCACCACCAGATAAAGGGGATAAACCATTATGATTAATACAGCCAGCACCAGAACAAGGTTAACAAAATTAAACACCCTATCCTGCCATATCTCCTTCTGGCGTAAGGGGCCGGCAACTAGTTGCTCTGACATTCTTTTTTCCTCCTTCCCTTAGATTAAGGTTTCGCCCTTCATTTTTTTTGAAATGGAATTGGCGGCGATAATCATTGCAAAATTAATAACATTGATTAAAAGGCCGATTGCGGAGGTGTAAGAGAACTGTCCGCTGCCCAGACCCATGGTGTACACGTAAGTGCCAATAATGTCGGACCGGGCGATATTGCCTCCCGTCTGGAAAAGCAGAGCCTTTTGGGTTGAGCTGGACAAAAGGGAACCGCAATTAAGAATAAGCATCATGGTGGCGGTAGGAATGATGTGAGGAATATCAATATGTATCACCTTTTGAAGCTTATTGGCCCCATCAATGGTCGCCGCCTCGTAGAGCTGGGGATCCACTCCGGCCAGGGCCGCAATAAAGAGGATGGAGCTCCAGCCCGCACTTTGCCAGATACCTGAGATTATAAAGACCGGGCGGAACCAGTCCACCTCATTGAGAAAAAAGATGGGATCCCCTCCCATTACCGTTATAAAACGATTAATAATGCCGTTTGTCGGGGAGAGAAAGATGTAAAGCATACCCGCAAGCACTACTGTGGATATAAAATGAGGGACATAAACCACCGTCTGGGTGAATTTTTTAAAATGAGCATTGCGCAGATTGTTAATCATAATAGCCAGTATAATAGGTATTGGAAAACCAAAAATCAGGCCGTACAGATTAAGAAGAACCGTATTCACTATCAGCCGCTGGCTGTAGAATGTGTTAAAGAAAGTTACAAAGTGCTTGATGCCGACCCAATCACTGCCGGCAATGCCACTGATGGCCTTATAGTCCTTGAAGGCAATCTGGACGCCATACATGGGCAGGTAGTTGAAAATAATAAGATAAACCAATGCAGGCAGGATAAGCAGGTAAAGCTGTCCGTAATCCAGAACTCCTTTAGTAAGCCTCCCCGGCCACGATCTTTGCCGGTTTTGTGCCACTGTCCTTAGTTGCAAATTCATTCCCTTCCCTTCTTTCACTTGACTTAAAACTGACTGGAATTATTAAGCTCTGTCGCTTCTGTTTTAATTGCAGCAGTCTTTTTATGGGTGTTTTTAGTATTCGTTGGACGTTATTGTGGTGCGCTGTTCGTTTTGAATAAAGTGAGGATGAGATGGAGGTGTTTATCGATGTGATACCAATCATGCCATGGGTGTTTATTCTTAGTCAATAGGACGAATTTTTATCCCATAGGTCTTAGGTTTTTTAGTTAAAATGGCATCAAAAAATAGACTGTGCAAAAT
>JAFADM010000008.1 GCA_023424865.1 Bacillota bacterium
GGCGACTACAAGTGGCAGATTAAAACGGTGTGGGGTGTGGGCTACAAGTTTGAGGTGAAATAATGATGCGATCCGTTTTCGGCAGGGTTTTCTCCATTATACTGCTGGTACTTGTCATAAGCTTTACCATTACCGGCGTACTTATGGATTTCGGGCTCCATGATTTTGTAGCGGATCAAAAGACTACCCAGCTGAGCCGCACGGCAGACAGGGTTGTGGAAGCTTTGGATCAATACATGAAAAGCCTGGGCACTACCCCCAATACCCAGCTTTTTGATCTTCTCACCCGTCTTCTGGCAGAAAATACCGAATCCCTTATCTGGATAGTGAGCAATGACGGAGTCATTTTAATGGCCTCAGAGATACCGGAGGCCGTGCTTAAAAAAATGACCATAACCCCTGAGGGTCTGCCAAGGCTTACCGATCCACGTCAGTTTGAGCTGGCATCAAGAAAGGTTTACAAGGAAGGCGATTTTTTCGGTCTGTTTGAAAACACGGGTACCCGGTGGGTTACCGCAAGCCTTCCCTTTACCATAACCGATATTCAGCCCTATTCCCGAACCTTTAGCGGCATTGTTCTGATTCATGCTCAAACACCGTCCCTTTACGCAACTAAAAATACCATTCTTTTAGCTTTTATTATTTCCGGCATCATTGGCGCCACCATAGCCCTTGTGCTTGTTACCGTACTGTCCAAAAGACTTGTAAAGCCGCTCAACCAAATGAAGTGGGCCGCAAAGCGGGTAGCTGCCGGGGAGTTTACCGAGCGCATTGCCATTAAAGGGAAGGATGAAATTGCCGAGCTGTCCGACAGCTTTAATGAAATGGTAGTGGCCCTTGAGAACCTGGAGCATATGCGGCGGGATTTTATCAGCAATGTATCCCATGAGCTTCGTACTCCCATGACAACCATTAAAGGTTTTGTTGAAGGCATATTGGACGGGGTTATTCCGGAAGAGCGGCAACCCTACTATCTGGTCATTGTAAGGGATGAAGTCAACCGTATGCAAACGCTGGTCAATGACCTGTTGGACCTGGCAAAAATGCAGGCGGGCGAAATTCGCTTTAAAATGGCCGATTTTGATATAAACGAGCTTATTCGCCGCTGTGTGATAAGCCTGCAGCAAATGTTTATTGAAAAAGAATTGGAATTCCGGGCAGATTTTGAAACAGAGAGAATGTTTGTCTTCGGGGATAAGGACGCTATCCAGCGGGTAATACTGAATTTGCTTCATAATGCCATCAAATTCACCCAGCAAAATGGCAAAATAACAATTAAAACCTATATGGAAAAAGATAAGGGTGTTTTTGTCATTGAGGATACGGGAAAGGGCATTGCGAAAGATGAACTTCCTTACATTTTTGAAAGGTTTTACAAAACCGATAAATCGCGAAGTCTCGATAAAACCGGCGTCGGACTGGGTCTTGCCATCGTCAGGAATATCATCATTTCCCATAATGAAACCATCAAAGTGGAAAGTCAAGAAGGCCATGGCACAAGGTTCATTTTTACCCTGCGTAGTGCTCAAAGTCCCGAGGAATACTAAACTCATCTGCACTTAATATTAACAATTTATTCATATGTACTTCAAATTTTCTTTTTATAATGAGCTCATCAACGATGAGAGGAGTATTGAATAATGGATGAGTTTAACCGTAATGACACCACCAATGATACGAATGACACCAATAATACTAACACCAATAATACTAATTACACCAATTATACCGGTAATGTAAATGAAAACAATGACAGAACCGAAACTATTAATGAAAATGTCAATCATATAAACAATAATCAATCGACGGCTCCCTTTGACGGAAGCCCTGCCCCTGAGACACAGGAAAGCAGGTTTACACAGAGTACGCCGGGCTTTGAAAACCCAAAACCTGTTTCCAGGCAGGAGGAGGGCTACAAAAGCCCGGAAATTAATGAAACCGTTGAAAGGCCTGTCAACGCTTATGCCCCTGCTTTTTATACGGAGCAGCCCAGAAAAGAGGAACAGGAGCGGGAGCGTTACCAGGATAAGTTTGACGATTTAAAGACCGCGCCTTTTTACAATGAAAGCTACAAAAAACCGGGAAAGGGACGGCTTAAGGGTATTATTGCACCTATGATTATCGTGGCCCTTTTAAGCTCCATTCTTTCGGGAGGACTTGTAGGCGCTTATTTTACCTTTGCTTTTCCTCAGAATAATTCAACTGCGCAGGGAGGCAATAAGCCCAGCGGCGTGGTAGGTGACGGCACCGTCAAGCAGATTGAAATTGTGGATAATACCACTACTACGGCACCTGCTTCTGCGGTGGCGGAAAAAGTAAGTCCGTCCATTGTGGGCATCAATGTAACTTATCAATACAATGATATGTTTTTCGGTTCCCAGTCCAGCACAGGCCAGGGTTCGGGTATTATTTACAAGAGTGAGGGCTATATTCTTACCAATAACCATGTTATTGAAGCGGCCATGGATGGCACCAGTGCAAGAAAGATTGCCAACGGGGCTAAAATAGAGGTTATTCTTCCCAATCAGAAGGAAACGCCCTATACAGCGGAGGTTATTGGCCGTGACGAGAATACAGACCTGGCAGTTCTTAAAATAAACGCATCGGAGCTTCCCTCGGTGGATTTCGCCAATTCAGACAATGTGAAGGTAGGGGAAGTTTCAATCGCCATAGGCAACCCTGCTGGACTGGAATTTATGGGCTCCGTTACCCAGGGTATTATAAGCGGCTTGAATCGTGAAATTACCTTTGAAAACGGAAAGACCATGAAGCTCATTCAGACGGATGCTGCCATTAATCCTGGAAACAGCGGCGGAGCGTTGTTAAACATTAAGGGCGAGGTTATAGGTATTAACTCCTCCAAGCTCCAGGGTACGGGCTACGAGGGACTGGGCTTTGCCATACCCTCCAACAAAGCCGTAGAAATTGCAGACAGCCTCATCAGCGACGGTTATGTTAAAGGAAGGCCTCAGCTGGGTATCTCCGTTGACACCCGCTACACCGAGGAAATGGCTGAGAGAAATAAGCTGCCCTTCGGTATTTATGTAGGCGATGTCACCCTCTTAAGCGGAGCAGCTAAGGCCGGTATCAAAGCCAACGATATTATTACTAAGTTCAATGGCGTTGAAATTAAGAGCTTTAATGAGCTGGAAACCGAGAAGAACAAGTTCAAGGCAGGAGATACTGTGGAATTAACCCTCTACCGCATGCCGGAATCCGGAGACCCGACAAAGGGCGAATACCTGACAGTGAAGGTTACCCTGGGCGAGGATAAGGGCGAATAAGTCATACTGCAATTGATCTATTGATCTAAAGTGGATAAGGATTAACGTGGTGCGTTCTTTTGGGACGCACCACGTTTTATCGACAGTCCTTTGCTTAAAGCAAATCTGGCAAAAAGGGAGGGGTTCGATGCCCCGAGCTTTTGATCCTTTCAATTACCGTTTCAATCCGGTATAATGAGGGTTGGGCAAGCTTCCGCATTCACTTATGGGGAAGCCACTCTTTTTATCGATTCGGGAATCGTTATTTGTTTTCTCGCTTAACGGGAATCTTAAGTCTGCCGTTCTGGTATTGGACTTGCCCGAAAGCGAAGGCTAAGCATGGGCGATCCTTTAAGAAATAAGATAGCTATGAGGTAATGAATCATGACTGTACGCAGAGTTTATGTTGAAAAAAAGCCTGGCTTTGATGTGGAGGCGGCAACTCTTTTGCAGGATTTAAAAGAAAACCTGCACATTAAGGCTTTGTCCCAGGTTAGGGTTTTACAGCGCTACGACGTTGAAGGCATTCCGGAGAGCCATTATGAAAAGGCCAAGTCCATTATTTTCTCCGAACCCACCGTTGACAAGGTTTACGACGAGCATTTTCCGAAAACGGAGGAGGAAAAGGTTCTTGCGGTAGAATACCTCCCGGGGCAATACGACCAAAGAGCTGATTCAGCGGCTCAATGCGTACAAATTATGACACAAACGGAAAGACCCGAAATCCGGGTAGCCCGTATTATCGTTATGAGCGGCTCCCTTTCTTCAGAGGAGCTGGATAAAATAAAGGCCTATGTCATTAATCCCGTTGAAACCCGTGAAGCCTCTATGGAAAAACCCGCCACCCTGGAAACTGTTTATCCTGTGGCTGCGGATGTTGCCAAAGTCGAGGCTTTTATTAATGCCGGGGATGAAGAGCTTGCAGACCTTAGAAGCCGTCTGGGGCTGGCCATGTCCGCAGAGGATCTGGCATTCTGCCGCAATTATTTCAAGGACGAGGAAAACCGCAATCCCACCCTTACTGAGCTTCGAATGATTGATACCTACTGGTCCGACCATTGCCGTCATACCACCTTCTTAACGGAGCTTGAGGACGTTTCTTTTCAGGACAATCCTGTGGGGCAGAGGATTAAAGAGGTTTATCAGCTTTATCTTGATACCCACAAATCGGTTCACGGTGACAAAAAGAAAGATATCACCCTTATGGATATGGCAACCCTGGCCATGAAGCATCTTCGGAAAACAGGAGATCTTAATAATCTGGATGAATCCGAGGAAATTAATGCGTGCAGCATTGTGGTTAAAGCAGAAAAGGATGAGGGGTATGAGGACTGGCTCATTATGTTTAAAAATGAGACCCATAACCATCCCACAGAAATTGAACCCTTTGGCGGTGCAGCCACATGTCTGGGCGGAGCTATTCGTGATCCTCTTTCGGGACGCTCCTATGTCTATCAGGCTATGCGTGTGACAGGAAGCGGCGATCCCCGCGCGCCTCTTTCCGAAACCCTTCCGGGAAAGCTTCCTCAAAGGGTGATAACCCGCACGGCTGCCCACGGCTACAGCTCCTACGGCAATCAAATCGGCCTTGCTACGGGCCAGGTAAGTGAAATTTATCACCCCGACTATGTGGCCAAGCGCATGGAAATTGGCGCGGTTGTGGGTGCTGCCCCAAAAAAGAATGTGGTAAGAAAAAGTCCCGAGGCAGGGGATATGGTGGTGCTGGTTGGCGGCAGGACAGGCCGTGACGGCTGCGGGGGCGCTACAGGCTCCTCCAAGGAGCATACTGAGGATTCTCTTGCCAGCTGCGGTGCCGAGGTGCAAAAGGGTAATGCCCCCACTGAGCGGAAAATTCAGCGGCTCTTTCGAAAAACCGATGTCTGCCGCATGATAAAAAGGTGCAATGACTTTGGTGCCGGAGGCGTTTCCGTAGCCATTGGCGAGCTTGCCGACGGTCTTGAAATTAATCTGGATGCCGTACCTAAAAAGTATGAAGGCCTGGACGGAACCGAGCTTGCCATCTCAGAATCTCAGGAGCGTATGGCAGTGGTGCTGGCTCCCCAGGATGTGGAAAAGTTCATTAAGGAAGCAAGGCTTGAAAATCTTGAAGCCACAAAGGTTGCCGTCGTTACCCAGGAAAAAAGGCTTAAAATGCGCTGGCGGGGCAAAACCATTGTGGATATCAGCCGCGATTTTTTAAATACAAACGGTGCAAGGCAAATAGCCAGCGCCTTTGTTGAGGGTGCCGACACGGAAGCTAATCCTCTGTTGTCGCCACTTCCGGAGGTTGTTGAAAAGAAAGGGGATTTAAAGGAGGCCTGGACAGCCAATCTTAAAAATCTCAATGTTTGCAGCCAAAAAGGCCTGGTGGAGCGTTTTGACGGTACCATCGGCGGAGGCTCGGTATTAATGCCCTTTGGCGGCAAGACTCAGCTGACACCGGCGGAGGGCATGGCTGCCAAGCTGCCGGTGGAGACCGGCAATATGCTTACAGGTACGATTATGACCTATGGCTACAATCCCTATTTGTCCAAGTGGAGCCCCTTCCATGGTGCCAGCTATGCGGTTTTAGAATCTCTGGCCCGGCTTGTTGCCATGGGCGGCAGGGTGAAGGACGCAAGGCTTACCTTCCAGGAGTATTTCGAGAGGCTGGGAAAGAATCCTGAAAAGTGGGGTAAGCCTGTCAGCGCCCTCATGGGAGCCTTTTATGCCCAATTAGCCTTGAAGGTGGCTGCCATAGGCGGCAAGGACAGTATGTCGGGAACCTTTAAGGATTTGAATGTTCCTCCTACTCTCGTATCCTTTGCTTTAGCCCCTGTACGGGTCACCCGGGTTCTTTCTCCCGAGTTTAAAAAGGCCGGTTCCAGGCTGGTCCTTTTATCAATAAAGAAGGATACCTTAGGCCTTCCCGATTTTGAGCATGCTTCCCTAACCTTTACCGCGGTAGAGGAGCTTATTGGCAAGGGGAAGGTGCTGTCCGCCATGTCGGTTAAGCAGGGAGGCCTTGCGGAAGCCCTGTCCAAGATGGCTTTCGGGAACGGTATTGGCGTCCGGGTTGAAGCCCTTGATTTTGACAGGCTTTTTGTTCCGGATTATGGCGCCCTGGTGCTGGAGCTTCCTAAGGGAGAGGCGCCTTCCGCCCTTTTAGAGGGACTTAACTGGACTTATGTGGGTGAAACCCAAACCGAACCTGTCATTAAATGGGGTGACCTGACACTGGAGGTTAAAGCTCTAGCGGAGGCCTGGTCCGAGCCCCTTGAAAAAATATTCCCCACACGGGTGGAGCATGCTTCCACACCGGATTTAAACGCGG
This sequence comes from Bacillota bacterium, assembly GCA_023424865.1. Next base: position 6,577 of record JAFADM010000008.1, read on the forward strand.
ATTATAAGAGTGCAAGGCCCAGAATCGTAAGAAGTGCTCCTATAGCCCGTCCCAGAGTGTTCATTCCTGTCTTTCCGGGCACCAACTGTGAATACGATACCCGGCGCAAATTTGAGGAGGCAGGAGCCCAAGCTGAAATATTCGTACTTAACAACCTGACGGCACGGGAAATTGATGCCTCCATTCAGGCCATGAAAAAGAAAATAGACGAGAGCCAGATAGTCATGCTTCCCGGAGGCTTCAGTGCGGGCGACGAGCCTGACGGCTCCGGCAAATTCATTGCCACCGTGTTCAGAAATCCCTATCTTGCCGATTCCATCATGAAGCTTCTGAAGGTTCGGGACGGTTTGATGCTGGGTATCTGCAACGGCTTCCAGGCGCTTATCAAGCTGGGCCTTGTTCCCTACGGCGAAATAAGGGAGCTGGACGAATCCTGCCCTACCCTTACATTTAACACCCTGGGCCGCCATGTATCCCGTCTGGTTACCACACGGGTGGCTTCCAATATATCGCCCTGGCTTTCCAAAACCCAGGTGGGCGATATTGCCACTGTGGCCGTATCTCACGGCGAGGGGCGCTTTGTGGCAAGTCCGGAGGTAATTGAGAGCTTAAAAGCCAAAGGACAAATCGCCACCCAATATGTGGATGAAAACGGCTTGCCTGCCATGGACATTGCCTATAACCCCAACGGCTCGGCATTGGCGATTGAAGCCATTACCAGCGAAGACGGGCGAATCCTTGGCAAAATGGCTCACGATGAGCGTTTTACTGAAAATACCTTTAAAAATGTGCCGGGAAGAAAGGATCAGAAGATTTTTGCAGCGGGTGTGGAATATTATTTATAAGAGCAGTGTGTAAAAAGCAACGTGTATAGCATATATATGAGCTTATGGAAAAATCCGCGGAAACCTTATGTTCCCGCGGATTTTTCATATTAGTCCTGCCTTCAAATTGTTTTTGCTGCAAGAAGTGCTGTACCTTAATTCTGCGCCGGTGTGAATTGAATCAGGGTCACGGAGTAGCCGGGAACCGTATGAGTGTATACCGTATTCAGGCATGTGTCCTCAAAGGGATCCGGAAGCTCCTGGCTTGCGGGCTGGGGCATGAACTCGCCGTTATAGTACACATCCAGATCGTTGAGTGTGCCGTCGCCGGGCTTAAGCTCGTATATTTCCACCTGCGCTCCTGTCAGGCTCAGGCCGTCGAAGGAAACCGTAACCTCACGATCCCCTGCCAGCTTGTTAATGATAACCACCTGTGCCGAACCGTCATCCTTTTTAGATGCGTAGGCACTTAGCTCGTTAACAGAATCGGTAAGCGCCTCAACCTCCAGCACCCTGTTTCCGCTCTTTGTCCATAGGGGCAGGGTGTAATAAATGGGTGTGGGGGTGTCCAGAGGCCGGGCCTCGCCTTCGTTATAGAAGAGGCCCCAGTTGTTGTCCACCCAATGGATGGCTCCGAAAAGCGCCACGCTCTGTACTCCGGAGTTGCGGAACGCACCAAGCATGTCGGCGGTAGCCAGGGCACCGGATACCTTGGCGTTTTCGTCCAAATCATCCGGCCTGTTGGTGTAAGCCGCGCTGGTCTCGGTGATGAAAAGCGGCAAATCCCGTGTGTCGTAGGTTTCGATGGTGTCCTTGATAAAGTCCATGTTTTCCTGCCAGGTGCTTGCAATTTTCTTGGCGTAATCCCAGCCTTTTTCATAGGCAGGGTACCAGTGGAGGGAGATTCCGTCAACCAAGCCGGTGCCTTGCCGGTTTCCAGCCTGCTCCAGGAACATGCCCAAAGCGTCCAGGCCCCACCAGTACCAGGTATTGGTGGCTGCCGGGCCCAGAATAAAGGCGTTGGGATCCTTGGCGCGTATGGCGCCTGCCTGGATTTGGTAGGCATCGATGTATTCCTGATAGGCGGGCTGGCGGGGAGGGCCGCTGGGATCAAGCAGCTCCAGATCCATTTCATTGCCCACTTCGTAATAGAGCACATCAATACCCTTGGCTGCGAAATCGTCCATCATAGCCTGCACATGGGCTCCGGAGGGGTCATTCCGGGTTCCCGAGTCATTGACTGCGTTATCGGTGGTATTGGTCTGCCACAGAATACCGGCGCCTGCGCCCTGTGCGTAGTTCCACAAATCCAGGGGACGGGTGGGGGTCCACTCGCTGGGAGTCGCCCAGTCATACCAGTTACCCGGAACACCGCCCGGAAAGCGGATATAGTCTATTCCGGCACGGCGGAGGGCCTCCCGGCTGCCTGTGCTGCCCTGGTTTTCATCCCAGAAGGCGACGTAATTCACACCCCAGAAGGGATGCTGAATGTCATTGATGACGTTATCATAATTGATGCTGATGGTTTCCGGAGCCATAATCCTGGAGGCCAGGAAGAGGGCGATGGCCTTGTCCAGAGCGCTTTTGGCCTGAGAAACCTGGGTGCTGGTGGCATTTTCATTGTTATATACCAAAAGAGCTTCATCCGCGGCCTGATTAAGGGGAGCAAAGGCCTCTGCCGGGAATTGGCCCGGTTGGGTGCCTGCCACGGAATTGTCCAAAAGTGACCGGGCTGTTTGTATTAAAGCACTTAAACCGTCCTTGTCCACACTTTTTACGAAATGGTCAAACCATACGCTGCCGGTGGACTGATTAGAGAAAATTTGAATTCCCCATTGTCCGAAAGGCATGGAATAGGAATCTGGAATCTGAAACGAAACCACATTCCACTGTCCGTTTACAATAGTGCTGCTGTCAAACCAGTAGCCTGTCCAGTTCCCCCACTGAGAGTCCATGTGAAAGGGCTGGAGGCTGACAGAAGCGTTTTGGGGAACCCAGAAGGAAAAGCGAATAATGTCGCCTCCGGAAAGCGCCACATTCTCAAGGGGAAGATAGAAGGTGGTATAGCCTGCCCGGTAATCGGCGCGCATGGAAAATTGGCCCTCAAAAGCCTGTGAGCTGTCTGCCGAGAGGGTAACCGGTGAATCCGCAGAAAAACCGTTCACATTGCCTGCTTCAAAATCAAACAGTATGTCACTAGGAACGGATACCTCTTTCAAAACAAAGCTGTCCAGCCAGAAGCTTTCGCCGTTCTGAGGCCAGAACTTGATGCCCAGCATGGCCGCGTTGGAGGTGTAGGTGGACGGAATAGTGAATTCAAGCTCAACCCACTGATTTTTTGGAAGAGCCTGATACCACGCCAGATCCGACCAGCGCCACTGGGCGTCATAGCTGTAAACCTGCATGGCCAAATCGGTTTCATTGGGGATGTAAATAGAAAAGCTTACCTTTTGGCCTGGCACCAAGCCGGGGTCGTTAACCCAGATCCCTACTTCCTGCCAGGCTTCGCCGGACGGATTGGGTGAAATGCGCATGGAGCTGTTTCCAAGGTAAGCCCGGGTACTGTCCACCGTGAGGGTGTGGCCTGTACCTGCCTGAAAACCGTGAAGACTGCTCTCAAAATTGAAATGGGAGGCATCGTCCCCAGGGTTGGGGGTAGGAGTAGGAGTAGGCTGGGGGGTAGGTGAAGGTTCAGGAGTAGGAGTGGGTTCAGGAGTGGGAGTGGGTTCAGGAGTAGGTGATGGGTCTGGAGTAGGCGAAGGCTCGGGAGTGGGTGATGGGTCAGGGGTAGCTGTTGGCTGGGGCGTAGGGGTTGGCCCCGGGGAAGAAGGCACAGCCCTAAAGCTGTCCAGCCAGAGTACCGTGCTGTTTCCTGTTGTGGGCTCCAGTTCCAGCTTCATTTCAATAAATCCGTTGCGGCCGTTTTGGGTAAATAAGGGGGCAGGAACTGCGTTTTCATCCGGAAGCCGGAGAACTATTTCGTTCCAGCCGGAATGCAGGGGGCCGGGCGCCACTTCATAGGATCGCCAGTTGAAATCCTTGATAATAAAGCCGGCATATTTTATTTTTTCAGGCTCCTCGGTGTACAGATAGAATCGGATGGTTCCTCCGGACTCCACCCCATTGTCAAAAACATCGTAAAGGCTTAATTGGCTGTAGTGGGGCAGGGTCAGCTTGTAGGCATAATCACCGGCGTACACATGATCGGTGTCAAGGGTTCCGGTAAACGCACTGCTAAAGCCGTGATCCGTCTCTTCAAAGCTGAAAAATCCCGGATCCTCCGTAGTAGAAGCCAAAGCCATTTTCACCGGAAGCAAAGCTGTAAGCATAATAAGCGCCATAAGAAGAGAAAGGACTTTGGTGGCGGATTGTTTCATGCTAAAAACCCTCCTTGTGTTCCAAGAATGAAATCATTGACGGAAGTCGGTGGGATATGTTTGCAGTACTGCTTAAATGAGGGGTGTTCAGAACAATTCCAATGTATCAAGGAGGGTTGGGAACGTATATAAATAAAAAGCAAAATAACTTGCATTTTCCAAACAATTGGGATAACTTTTTTGAATGGGAATAACAAAAATGAAAATAAAAATTTTCTCAAGACTTATAAAACCAAGACTGTGACACGCTTTGCAGGAGGATTATTAAAAAGCGGCCAGCAGCCTTCGCGACACCGAGCGTGTACCAGTTAAAGAGTTTATTTAGGATTAACTGGACAAAATTTTCTCCAAATAGATAAATTTAAGATCTTCAGAAACGGGTTTTTCATTAAATATTTTATACCCTGAACGTTCATACAGCTTAATATTTCTGACGCTTTTAGAGCTGGTAAACAATTCGTATCTTTTATGCGGGCAGGCCCTTTCCATTGCATTAAGAAGCTGGGTGCCGATTCCCTGACCCTGTAAATCAGGCCGTACAATCAGCTTGCCGATAAAGAGTGTACCCTCTTTTGAACAGGCTCTGACGGATCCCACGATCCTGTTGTCCGTATCCACAGCTTTAAGAAAAAGCCCGTCAAGGTACTCCTTTTCGACTTCTTTTAAGGTTTGCTCTAATGGAGGAATATGAGGATTGTTTAATAATTTTGCTTCGCTTTGGTAGGCAAGATATTGTAAATCCAATATTTCCTGTAAATCATGCCTTTCGGCCTTTTGAATGAGCATTATAATCCCCGCTTTCATCCATTTAATTTACTGGACGGTTAAACCCTGCCGGATAGCCTTATGATTATTTCCTGCACGGCTTACCCCTGCCGGATAGCCTCATGCAACGTCTTTTAAACTCTAAATAAAGTAAAAAGGAAAAGCTGCTGGGGCAATCCGGCATAGGTAAGGTAATAATTAATTATTTTAACTCGTTGGTAGGTATGACGTCCATGTCGTTAAAAACCTGGTTTTCTCCCCCCATAGCCCAGATGAAGGAATAGCAGGACGTTCCGCAGCCGCTGTGAATGCTCCAGCTGGGGCTTATTACCGCTTGACCTTCCTGCATGACCAAGTGACGGGTTTCCTGGGCCTGTCCCATCATGTGAAACACCACATTGCCCTCCGGAATGTCCAGATAGGTATAAATTTCCATTCTGCGCTCATGGGTGTGAGCCGGCATGGTGTTCCAAACGGAGCCGGGCTCCAGTATCGTAAGGCCCATGGAGAGCTGGCAGGTTTCCAGGACATCCGGATGAATAAACTGGTTAATCACCCGCTTATTGCTTGTTTCCACCGCTCCCAGAGGCTTTTTGGCAGCCTGGCTGATGCCGATATAGGTGGTTTTGCAGGCCTTGTGGGCAGGGGCGCTCACCATATAGAATTTGGCGGGGTTAAGGCTGTCCTCACTTTTCAAATGCACCTGGCGGGTACCCTTTGAAATGTAAAGACAATCCTTCAAGCCCATGTCATAAACTGTACCGTCAGCGGTAATGCTGCCTTTTCCGCCCAGATTAAAGATACCGATTTCCCTGCGCTCCAGAAAATACTCGGTTCCAAAATTGGCCCAGATATCGATGCCCTTATCCAGTGACACCGTCTCTTTAACCGGCATGCAGCCCAAAACAACCATTCTGTCCACATGACTGTAAACCGCGGTTATTTCATCCTCCCGGTAAAGGTTTTCAATAAGAAACTCGTGTCTCAGTTCTTCCGTGGTATAACGCTTAACGTCTCCCGGATTGGCGCTGTAACGTATATCCATCATTCATCCCCTCCTTGCGTTTAAAGCTATTGAGGCGCTTTAGAGTAAACGCCTAATAAGTTAAACCCCAAATTAAGTTTAAGCGGACTGGTAGAAGCAGAGTGCTTAGGAAACAAAGTCCTTGCGCATGGGGGTAAAAAGATCCACAAGGATACCCGCCTCCAGACAGACACAGCCATGCACCACGCCGTCCGTTTTAAGCATGGTGTCCCCGGCCTTTACGATCCGCTTTTCACCTTCAATTTCAAATTCAAACTTACCGCTTACCACATAAGTGATTTGGGTATGGGGGTGTGAGTGCAGCGCGCCTACGCCGCCTTTTTCAAAATGGTTTTCCACGCACATCAAATTTTCGTTATAGGCAAGTACCTTACGCACAACTCCCGGAGCGGCTTCCTGGCCAGGAACACTTTCACCCGGCACCCAGCGCTGATCCTGTTTTGTTTTTTCCATTTTTATCTCCTCCTGTATTCAAATTATACCATTTATTATTCAGTACGGCTTGTCCAACCGGGGATACTTCCATAAAAAATCAAAACTCGTTTCAGCAAGCTATTTTATTTCATAACTTAGCCTAAAACCGAGGCCTGCCCAGAGGTCCTATCCAGAGCCTATCTAGGACCTTCGCGAAGCCTGCCCAAAGCCTGCTCAAGGTATCCAAGGCCTATTCATAACCCATTCCATAGCTTATTCCACGGAGTTTAAAAATTTTCCCGGTGTAACGCCCACCTTTTTCTTAAAGGCCTTTATAAAATAATCGTAATTGTAAAAGCCGCACAGCTCCATGATTTCCTTCAGGTCGTGCTTTCTTTGTGCAAGCAGGGCTTTGGCTTTATCAATTCTTGTATTTGACAGGTATTCAGAAAAACCAATCCCCATTTCGTCCTTAAAGAGCTTGCTTAAATAGGTACTTGCAATGTTAGCTTCATCGGCGGCATCACTTAAGGAGATGGGACGGGCGTAATTCTTTTTAATGTAAAGAAGCGCCTTTTTAACGTAGGGCGATGCATCCGGCACGGCTTCCGCCGCATTCATGGATGAAAGGCGGAGGAAAAAGGGTAGAATCCACTCTCTTAAGCCGTCGATGGACTGAATTTTGGCGACCATTTCCTGAGGGGTTTGGTTGCGTTCAAACATGACGGAAAATTCCACATCTTTTTCCTTGCAGACCTTGATGATAATGTTCAGCAAATCATAGAAAATCATTCTGCAGCTGTTAACGGTGTAGGAGGATGCCCGGATATGGGAGAACAGCTCCTCCAGCACCCTTGTTAAGGCTGGGGTGTCTCCGTTTTTCAGATAGTTCAGAATTTGCTTTTCATCCGACAGGCTTAAGCCCGTAAGATCCTCTTTTATCGCTTTTTCAGAACCTGTGGCTAATTGGCTTACAACGGAGCCCTTGCCCGTAAAAAACCGGTTTTTCAGACATTTGACTCCGTAGTCGTAGCTCTTGGGAATATCTGTAAGGTTATGGCACAGCTTGCCGACTCCATAGCTCACCGTTACTTCCAAAAACTTATGGAGGCAGGATGAAATTTTGCTTAATACGGCGTAGGTCCTCTCATGCATCTGGGCCTCGCCGGTGGCGGCCCCGTGGGAGATGAGGATGAGAAACTGATTTTCAGCGATATGGGTTACAATACCGTTTTTGTGCTCGCTGAGAAGCTCTCCTGTGATATTCATAATGGCAAAGTCCAAAAGGGATTTGTCCTTGAGGGTGCTGGGGGTAATAAGGGGATTGCTTTCGTATTCGTCCACCTCCATGACGATGGGCAGAATATTGCGGCTGTCCAGCCTTATTTCCAGAAGGTCAAGCTGGCTTTGTATTTCCTCATTCCTAACGTAAAAGGAGGCGATTAATTGCAGCACAAATTTTTCCCTCAGAGCCATGATGTTGTTGGGAATATGAAGCTCCGGCGATCTTGACAGGCGGGTGCTCTCAATCGCCTCCCGGGTACGGGTAAGTGCGTTCAGCAGAAGGCCCTTGTTCAGGTTGTGCTTCAAAAGATAATCCACAACCCCGTTTTTGAAGGTCCCCTTTACCAGCTCAAAATCGTCGTAATTGCTAAGTACAATCATTTTAACGCTTTTATAGGTTTGGGAGATAACGGAGGAAAGCTCGTAGCCGTCCATGAGGGGCATTTTAATGTCTAAAAGCACAATATCCGGAGTCTGGCGGTCGATTTGGGCCAGGGCCTCCCTGCCGTTGGAGGCCTCTCCGCACAGGACAAAGCCGTGGGCTTCCCAATCCAGCAGCATTTTGATATCGGCCCGGACAAGTATTTCATCGTCCACAATAAGCACTTTAAGCATAGTTTTTTACCTCATCCCCGGTGATGGCGGGAAAGCTTATTTCCATAGTGGTAAACAGCCCTTCCTCGCTTGTGATGCTGATGCCGCAGGCATGGCCGAAGTACATGCGGAGCCTGGAAATAACATTGGTAAGGCCGATTTCACTGGACTGAACCTTGCCTTCCAATAAGTTGCCGATAAGCATCTTGTTCATGCCCACGCCGTTATCCTGCACCCGCATTTTTATATCGCCGTCCTCCTTGAATATTTTGATATTGAGGATACCCGGCTTTTCCGAACCGGACAGGCCGTGAATGAGAGCGTTTTCCACTATGGGCTGAAGGAGAAGCTTGAGGGTCATGTAGTCGTTCAACCCCTCCTCCGCAATAATGTTATAGGTATTGGCGCTGTATTTGTATTTCTGAATGGAGAGATAGCTTTCAATATAGGAAAGCTCCTCCTTAATGGTTATAAAGCTTCTTGAATCCATGTTAATATGCAGAAGGGTTGAGAGGGATTCGGAAATGGTCACGATATTTTCAATGCCGTGCATGGAGGAAATGAATTTGATGGTGTTAAGGGTATTGTATAAAAAGTGGGGATTAATCTGGGATTGAAGGAATTTTATCTCCGCCTTGACCTTCTCCTTTTCCTTTAATTTGATTTGGGTTACCAGATCCTTAATCCGGCTGAGCATGGAGCGGATTTGATGGTAGAGCTGGCCGATTTCATCCTTTGATTTTATGTCCACCGCCAGTTCAAAATGCTCTCCGTCCACCTTTTTTACCGCCTTGTTAAGCTGAAGGATGCTTTTTGTAAGGGCGGAGGAAATAACGTACAAACCGGCGACGGCAAGCAGGCCAAACAGGAGGGGAAGCACCAGAAGCTGCTTTCGGGCATCATAAAAGCTGGTGAGTATTTTTTCCTTGGGTATGACGGCAATGGTGGTCCAGGACGTAAAATCCGATTTTGTATAGACCACAAAAAAGCTCTGGCCCCCAATTGTGTAATAAAAGCTTTTATCGTTCTGAGTGGTTTGCTGGAGTATGGCCAGGAGCCTGTCCTGATCGTTTAAAAGGGGATTGGTGTTGGAGGGGGGATTAAAAACCAGCTCATGGGTGGTTGAATCGGCGATAAACGTAAAACCGTTGTCCGGCAGGTTGGCGTCGAAGAGCTCATTTAGGATGCTGCACCGGATGTCGATGATAACAAAGCCGATAACCTCCTTCTTATCCAGAATGGCCTTGGCGTAGGAAAACACCATGTTTTTATAGCCCCCCACCGCATTGTATTTGTCGTTGTAATGGGG
>JAFADM010000059.1 GCA_023424865.1 Bacillota bacterium
GTACGGTACTGGCCCTGGTAGGGCCCTCCGGCGGAGGAAAATCCACTATCGCGAAGCTTATCGCCTCCTTCTGGGATTACGGAGGCGGCAGCATCACCCTGGGGGGAGCGGACATCAAGGCGATTCCAACAGAACAGCTTAATGACACCATTGCCTATGTCTCTCAGGACAACTATCTCTTTAATGAAACAGTTCGGGATAATATCCGTATGGGTAAGCCCGGCGCATCAGACCAGGAGGTGGAGCAGGCCGCAAAAGCCTCCGGCTGCCATGACTTCATTATGAAGCTTGAAAAAGGCTATGGCACCCTTGCGGGTGACGCGGGGGGACACCTGTCCGGAGGTGAGCGCCAGCGCATCGCCATTGCCCGTGCTATGCTGAAAAACGCTCCTATTGTCATTTTAGATGAGGCCACCGCCTATACGGATCCGGAGAATGAGGCCGTAATCCAGGAGGCTGTCGCCAGGCTTGTGAAGGGAAAAACCCTTATTGTCATCGCCCACAGGCTGTCCACTATCACCGACTCCGATAAAATCGCTGTTGTGGAAAAGGGCCGCATCCCGGCCGAGGGCGTACACGAGGAGCTGCTCCTCAATTGCGAATTGTATCAAAGCATGTGGCAGGCCCACAGGGATGCCAAAGATGAGCTGTAAGGAGGGATTTTAAATGTTCCGGATTTTTGGTAAATTCTTTGACTTTGCCGGGGAGCAGAGGGGCAAATGGAAAAAGGGCATTACCTTTGCTGTTCTCCATTCTCTGTGTGAGGCTTTTCAGATGATGGCCATTGCGCTGGTTTTAAAGGCAATGGTTGAAGGCAGCATGAGCCCCTCCACAGCAGGACTGACCTTCGGTATTATGGTATTCAGTGTCGCCGGTACCATTGTAACCCGCCATATCGCCCATAAGTGCGAGATAACGGGAAGCTACGCCATGTGCGAGGATAAGCGGATTAAAATCGGCGAGCGTATGAAATACATGCCCATGGGCTATTTCAACAGCCATAGCCTGGGCACCATTACCGCTGCCGCCACAACAACCATGGAGGAAATTGAGAAAATTGCGCCTCCCGCAATGGTGCGAACCATTCATGGCCTCATCCGAACCCTTATCATGATTATCGGCCTTCTTTTTTTCGACTGGCGCATCGGGCTTATCGCCCTGACGGGATCTTTGCTTTTTTTAGTTGTCAACGCGGTGCTTCAGAATAAATCCCGTCTTCTTTCCCCCAAGCGCCAGGAAGCCCAGGCCCATCTGGTGGAGGCCGTTTTGGAGTACATACAGGGCATGAGTGTGGTAAAGAGCTTCAACCTTCATAAAACAGCCAATAAAACCATAGACAGGGCCATTCTCGATGTGGAAAAGCGCAATTTTAAAATGGAAATCGGGTTTATTCCCTATGTGGGACTCCAGCAGCTGGTGCTGCGCCTTACAAGCGTCGTCATGGTAGCTTCATCCATTTATTTCCATCTCAACGGAACCATGGAGCTGTTTATGTGCCTTCTCATGATTGTTTGCGGCTTTTTCGTCTATTCGGAGCTTGAAGCCGCAGGGCTTATGTCCTCCTTCATACGCCTTATCGACGCGTCCATTGACCGTGTGGAGGATATTCACCGTACGCCTGTCATGGACGGGAACGGCAGGGAGGGCAAGCCGGAAAAACGGGATATTGCTTTCCAAAACGTAAGCTTTTCCTATGGAAACAGAAAAATCATCGACAATGTGAGCTTTTCTATTCCAGAGGGCTCCACCACAGCCATCGTAGGCCCTTCCGGGGGAGGCAAAACCACGCTGTGCAATCTCATCGCCCGCTTTTGGGATGTGGATCATGGCCGCGTTACCTTTGGCGGAAGGGATGTGCGGGAGTACACTCTGGACAGCCTTCTTGCCCATATCAGCATGGTTTTTCAGAATGTTTACCTTTTTAACGATACCATTGCCAATAATATTAAGTTCGGAAAGCCCGAAGCAACGCCGGAGGAGGTTGTCTCCGCTGCAAAAAAAGCCTGCTGCCACGACTTTATAGCCGCCCTGCCCCAGGGCTATGACACCGTTATAGGCGAAGGCGGCGCAACGCTTTCCGGCGGCGAGAAGCAGCGTATATCCATTGCCAGGGCCATAATCAAGGACGCGCCTGTCGTTATTCTTGACGAAGCAACAGCCAATGTGGATCCGGAAAACGAGAGCAAGCTTCAGGTGGCTATCTCCGAGCTTACCCGAAACAAAACCATTATTATGATTGCCCACAGGCTTAAAACGGTTCGCCATGCGGATAAAATTCTTGTCATTGACGAAGGCAGAATTGTACAGCAGGGAACCCACAGTGAGCTTATAGGACAAAAGGGCATATATTCCGACTTTATCGGCGTACGTCAAAAGGCTGTGGGCTGGAAACTGAAGGCAGGGAGCATCTAAGCTCCTCCCAACATAAATCAGGAGGTTTATCATGGACAACAAGCTAAGTATCAAGGATCTAATCAATGTAGGTGTTTTTACGGCCATTTATTTTGTATTGTTCTTCATCAGCGGTATGACAGGATTCATTCCCATTTTCGCGGTGCTTTTCCCCGTAGTGCTGGCTATTTTGGCAGGCATTCCCATGGTTTTGTTTTTAACTAAAGCCAATAAGTTCGGAATGGCGCTTATCCTGGGTCTTCTTATGGGACTTATGACCTTTGCCATGGGCCACGGCTGGTATGTCGTTGCCACCGGGGTTGTGTGCGGCCTTCTCGCCGATATCTTTCTCAAGGCCGGAGGGTATAAAAGCTGGAGGCATTTGCTTTTGGCTTATTTAAGC
>JAFADM010000104.1 GCA_023424865.1 Bacillota bacterium
TTACCATTATATTACGATTTAAAGTTCCACCTTTATCTTAAAGACTTTTCTCTGTAACTTTGGTATAATAGATGTACAAACGAATCGGAGTTGATTGAACTTGATATTATACAATTCCGTCCTGGTATGCGTTACGCAGCAGCGTTCCTGTGAGCGGCTCATTCATGCGGCCGCCCAGCTGAAGTCCGAAAACGGAATGCTGTATGTTCTGCACGTTACAAAGGAAGACTGGAATTTTGTAGATAACGCACGCGACGGCGAGGTGCTTGAATATTTGTTTTCTCTGTCCAAATCCTATGGAGCGGATCTTACCCTTTTACACTCCAACCGGATTACTGAAACCATAGCCCAATTTGCTCAGCACTATGGTGTTGATGTCATTCTGGTAGGCGAAGGTCCGGACAAAAACAGGGATAATACCTTTATCCATAAGCTGGATACGCTCTTAAACGATTCAGACATTCGGATCCGGGTAGTTCCCTGCGAAGCACAGCGTATGTCCAAGGCACAAACTTAAGGCGTACTGCGGCCTTCACCGTTGAGCACGGCATACACCTGCCGTTTACTTATACCTCTGTCCTTGGCGGCCATTTTCATGGCCTCCATTCTGTCATAACCTTTTTTCACGTATCCTTCCACATGATCTTTAATGGAAACCGATTCCCATTGTGCCTGAGCTTCCTTAGCGGTAGGGGCAGGGCCTCCTTCTACTATGAGGACAAATTCCCCTCTGGGATCCTGGGCCTGAAAGTGGCCTAAGAGGCCGTCCAGAGTATCCCGGACAAACTCCTCGTGAAGCTTGGTCAGCTCCCTGGCCGCAACGGCTTTTCTCTGGCCAAAGACCTGGACCATGTCCTTAAGGGTTTCCTTTATACGATGGGGGCCCTCATAAAAGATCAGAGTGCGCTCTTCTCCCTTTATAGCTTCCAGCTTCTTAACCCGTTCATTGTGTTTTTGAGGCAAAAAGCCTTCAAAAGCAAAGCGCTCCGTAGAAAGGCCAGAGCAAATCAGAGCCGTAACAGCTGCCGAACACCCGGGTATCGGCGATACGGTAAAGCCTTCGGCAATGGCCATGGCTACAAGCTCTTCACCGGGATCGGAGATGGCCGGGGTGCCCGCATCACTGACCAGAGCAATGCTTTGGCCTGATCTGAGCTTGTCCAGAAGCTCCGCCGCCCGAGTGAGGCGATTATTGTCATGATAGCTTATCAGAGGCTTTTTAATCCCCAAATGATTTAGAAGCTTTAAGGTATGGCGGGTATCCTCCGCCGCAATGACATCTGCTTCGGAAAGAATACGTACCGCGCGGTAGGTAATGTCTTCCAGATTGCCTATGGGCGTGGCCACCAGATATAAGGTCCCAAATTCCATTTTTTCCTCGCTTTAATAACAAGCTTTACTTTTTAAATAAAGGTTTTATTAATTAATTTTCCCTTTTTCAATAAGCTTTAGATTTTTAAGGAAGTTATCCCTTTACATGCAAACGTCCGCGGCATCTCAAAGCTTGTCCCTTAAAGGGTGATGGACCGGTGCCGGGTCACATGGCAGCTGATATTCACCGCCACAGGAAGTCCGGCAATATGGGTGGGAAAGCTTTCCACATTAACACCCAATGCCGTCGTCCGGCCGCCCAGACCTGCCGGCCCTATGCCAAGCCGGTTTATTCTTTCTAAAAGCTCCTCTTCAATACGGGCCAGATGGGGCGTTTCATTGGGCTTGTCCAGGGGTCGCATCAGAGCCTTTTTGGCAAGAAGTGCCGCCTTTTCCATTGTTCCTCCAAGGCCTACTCCCACTACTATGGGAGGGCAGGGATTGGCTCCCGCACGGCTTACCGTATCCACAACAAAGGCTTTGACACCTTCCTCCCCGTCGGAGGGCTTAAGCATTTTTAGGGCACTCATATTTTCACTGCCAAAGCCCTTGGGTGCCACCTCAATGACAAGCCGGTCTCCCGGTATAAGGCTCCAGTGAATCACTGCCGGGGTATTGTCCCCTGTGTTTTTTCGAAGGAGGGGATCGGCTACCACCGAGTTTCTAAGATATCCCTTTTTATAGCCCTGACGGACGCCTTCCTGTATGGCCTCCTCCAGGCTTCCCCCTTCAATGGAAAGGTTTTGTCCCAATTCTACAAAAATCACGGCCATTCCCGTGTCCTGACAAATGGCCAGGCTTTCCTCCCGGGCAATCCGGGCGTTTTCAATGAGACTTTCCAGTATGGTCTTTCCTGTTTCCGATTCTTCCTGTGCATGGGCTTTCTCCAGCGCCTGACGAATGTCGGTATTAAGCTCATAATTGGCTTTTACGCAAAGGTCCGCCACAGCCTGGCTGACCGTATTGACATGGATACTTCTCATATGGCCTCTCCTCCAAAGCTCCCGGACTCTTCCCTGCGGAAAAGGTCAAGGACAGGCTCGGAGTCGTCCCCTTTCTCCTTGGTTTTAACCTGAACCCGGTCAAAGCCGTATTGCTGCTTCAGGCGTTCGATATTGCTTCGATGCTGACCCGTAACCTTGGACAGCATGTTCTGAGGCACTCGAATTTCGAGGCTCTTACCCTTATAAAGGCCTTCCTGTTCTATCCGATCACAGATCTTTTCAAAAAGAATTTGAGAAGCCACCAGCTCGCCAAAGGCCGGGTGACAGGGGCCTTCGGTTACGGATGAGAGAAGGCTTTGCTCGGCATAAAGCCCCAGTCGAAGAATATGTATATTGGCCTGTTCGTAGAGAGGAACAATACGTGCGCTCCAGGTTACCGCCTCTGTTAGGCTGAGAGGAGTGTACAGCCCTTCCCGCATCATTTGCTCCAGCGCTGTCTCCCTTAAAACCAATGCAGGATAAATACGTACCATGGCAGGCTTTAAGGCAATAACGCCTCTGGCGGTATCCAGCGCCTTTTGAATAGAATCGCCGGGAAGCCCCAGCATGGTCTGTATTCCCAGCGTCAGGCCCTTTTTATGGATAAGGCGGCAGGCCCTCTCCACATCCTCCACGGTATGTCCCCGTCTGCTTATATTTAATACATCAGGGTCCAGGCTTTGAACCCCCAGCTCAACTACCTTTACCTCATGAGCAATAAGGTAGTCCAATATCTCTTCATCAATATAGTCCGGCCGTGTTGATACACGGATACCTGTTACTTTTCCTTCCTTCACATAGCTATAGGCCAACTGAAGGTAAGACAGCATGTCCTTTTTAGGAAGGCCGGTGAAGCTGCCCCCGAAAAAGGCAATTTCCACCGTATCCTCCGGTCCCGCTGTGGCAAGATGCCGCTCCACTGCATCCACCAGCGTCTTTTCACTGACAGGCTCGCTCTGCCCGCTGATTTTCTTCTGATCACAGAAAATGCAGGTATGGGGGCAGCCTCGCTGAGGTATAAAGAGGGGTATATTAATATGTTTTCCCACGCTTGCACTCTTCCTTTCCTTTAAATAGTACCTTTTAGCTGAGTGGCGCCTTCAGAAAACAAGTTATTTCATGGGCGCCTGCCGGTACATGAGCTGCAGGTATTGCCCGCTTACACTTCATTAGTTACCGTACTGTGTCCGGATGCTCCTTTAGGGCTTCCAGAGCAGTTTTGGCAGCCATTTGCTCCGCATCCTTCTTGGATTTGCCCTGCCCAATGCCCAAAACCTTGTTACTGCTTGATACCGCAATTTTAAACTGCTTGGCATGATCCGGCCCCACAGCCTCCAAAAGCCTGTATTGTATAACCACATCGCCGGATTTCTGCAATTCTTCCTGGAGAGCTGTTTTATAGTCCATGAACAACTTGCCGCCGACAGCTTTGTTATAGGTATCCCCAAGGAGTCCCATAATAAAACTCTCCGCCACATCCATTCCACCGTCCAGATAAATGCTCCCGATTACCGCTTCCAGTGCGTCGGACAGAATCGACGGACGAATCCGGCCTCCGTTGGCTTCCTCACCCCTGCCAAGCAAAATAAGCTCTCCCAGTCCGATACGGGAGGCACAGGCGCTTAAAGAGGCTTCACAAACAATAAGGGCCCGCATTTTGCTCATTTCACCCTCTGAGAAGTCCTTTGGGTTATTATAAAGCATAAGGCTCAGCACAAAGTCCAAAATAGCATCGCCAAGAAATTCCAGCCGTTCATTGCTTTTAATCCCGCTTAGCTGATGTTCATTGGAATAGGAACTGTGTATGAGGGCGTTGGCTGCATACTGACGGTTTTTAAAGTGATAGCCTGTTCTTTTTTCAAGCTGCTCCACCTTCCGTCCAATTGTCTCGGTGATCTTCGAATCCGAAGCCCTGACTTCGGTGAATTTTATATCGGGCATTTTACTCAATCATTCTCATTCCTTTATTCAAATATAGCATACATTATTCTCATTTTACATGTTATTCGCCAGCAGCACAAACTGAAAGATGTCCGGCCTTTATTCCCTGCACCTAAAATGGTATACTTGTTTTACGTGTCCTGTACAGTCTATTTTTCCCCTTCCCGGCACATCTTATAGGAGGAGGGCTCCAAATTTCCGGAATATAAGAAAAACTTTTTGCCGTGGAAGCCTTAAATGAAAGGAGTAACCGCGCTTATGAAACCGGATCCCACTACCCGGGTGGATCTCCACATACACACTTTCGCTTCTGACGGAACCTGGTCTCCCAGGGAGCTTATAGAAAAAATAAAAGAGGTGGGCATCAGCCTTTTTGCAGTAACGGATCATGATACGGTGGCCAATGTAGCCGAGGTCTCCCGTCTTGCAAAAAAGGAGGGCCTGTATTTTCTTCCCGGTGTTGAAATCACCGCCGTCCACGAGGGTATTCAATACCATATTCTCGGCCTGGAGATTAATCCCTCCAATCCCCCTCTTCTGGATGCCATCGCCCATAACAAGGAGCTCATGGATGCCCGGGATGACGCTATTATTACAGAGCTTGCCCGGCAAAACACGGCTATAAGTGTTGAGGATTATGCCTCTTATGTCAACGATCCCCGCCGGGGCGGCTGGAAAGCGTTGAATTATCTTGTGGACAAGGGGCTTTGCACCAGCTTCAGGGATTTTCCCTATCTGCCTCAAAACCCCAACGAGAACTTTGATCTTAAAGATTTTATATCGGCAGCCGATGTTGTCAAACTCATTTATGCCGCAGGAGGAAAACCCATACTGGCTCACCCCGGAGCAAGCTTTTACACCAGGGATTACCGCAAGCTTCTTAAGGATATGGCTGCCTACGGCATTGCAGGCGTGGAATGCTTCCACCCGGACAATAATGAGGAAATAACGGCCTACAGCCTGGAATTTTGCAAAGAGAACGGGCTTCTTATAACCGGCGGGTCAGACTGCCACGGCAGCTTCCATCCCGGAAGGCGTCTGGGCTATCCCGACGTACGGTTTTCTCAGCTGCGCCTAAGCTTTAACAGCCTACCCGATGATTTCAATTATGTCCAGCCGCTTGTCCCGGGATAAATCCACCAAACGTCCGGATAGCTCCACAATGGGCCGGGATATGCAATGTGGAAGGATGCAGGCGATGATTCCCTGCTCGCCTGTATTCATGCGTACCTTCATCCCGGTATAATAATAAGCCACATTGGACAGGAAAACCTGCATGATTTGGGTATCGAAATGACCCAAGCCCGTATCCTCAATAATACGGAAGGTTTCAAAGGGTGTTATGCGCTTTTTATAAACCCGCTCCGAGGTGAGGGCGTCATACACGTCCGCCACAGCGATGATTTTTGCACTCAGGCTGATTTGTCTGCCGCGGATACCCAGGGGGTATCCGGTTCCGTCAAAGCGTTCATGATGCATTAAGATCCCGTCCAGGTGTACCGACTGCTCAATGCCCGAATTTCTGGCGAGGAAAAACCCCAGAGCCGGATGCCGCTTCATAAGTTCAAATTCTTCCCTTGACAGCGGGGAGCGTTTATTAAGAATTTCATCAGGAATTTGGGATTTGCCTATATCATGAAGCAGGCCTGCCCTGACGATATCTTTAACGCCTTCCTCCCCCATTCCCAGCCATTTGGCAATGAGCATACCGTAGAGAGCCACATTGATGCTGTGGTTGTAGGTATATTGATCAAAGGCCTTCAGGGAGCTTAAGCACTGCATGATATGCTCTTTTGAATCAATCTCGTCATAAAGGGTCTCGGTTAGGTCGTCCACCCGCTCCATATTGAGCTTTTCACCCTTGGCCAGCTCACCAATGAGAGTGCGGACGCCTTCCACATCCTCTTCATACTGACGAAGAAAACGCTTCGCTTCTTCTTTTTTCCTTTCAGGATCCTTCCCGCCCGATTCCTTTCTCCTGTAGACGAGAACATCATCCACTCCAAGCTCTCTTACCTTCTTAACCATATAGGTATCCAGCCTGGTATTCTCAGCCACATAAAGAGCCTTGGCGTCTGTATAAATGTTCTGGGCCAGCAAGTCATCCTGAACAAATTCGTTAATGCGTATTTTTTCCTTTTCCACAAAACGTCCTCCTCTCAAGTGATGCCGTGCCGTTAAATCCGGAAGACTGGCGGGTTGCCTGTATGCCTTGAGGCTCCTTGGCTTTCCCATAAATTAACTCTATTTTAATCATACTACGAGTTTGTCATTTTGAAAATTAGGAAGAATGAACCAGATAAAATTTTGATTCGTATTTTGACTTATCTTTACTCCCCAGCGCCCTCGTCATTCATATACGATCCGGACCAGATAAAATTTGTTCTTGTGAGTAACTTTCCACCTGTGCTATAATGGCCCTGATTTCCATAATAAAACATTTATTACTCTTATCTCATATAACCCTCCCAACCGGGCAGTATTTACTCCATGGGCTTTTGCAATTCGTAAACCGGCATAAACCTTGCTCCGCAGCGCCCCGGTATTCCCAAGGATAAATCGATGCATATGCTTTCAAGGGGGCTTTAAACATGTACAGCGTTTTTATAACCGACGACGAACAAACCACACGCAACGGCCTTCTCCGGCTTTTCAACTGGGCTAAGCTGGGGCTTACTGTCATAGGTGAAGCCGATGACGGTACCACCGCCCTACCCCTTATTGAAAAACTCAAGCCGGACATCCTCTTGACGGATGTCCGCATGGCGGTGATGGACGGCATTACTCTCTCCATCGAAGCCCAGAAACGGCTGCCGGGGCTTAAGGTGGTTTTTATCAGCGGCTACAGCGACTTGAATTATATCAAATCGGCACTCAAGCTGGGTGCCTGTGACTACATATTAAAGCCTGTTGAATTTACCGAGCTGGAACAATGCATGTTGAAGGTGGTTACCCTCCTTAAGAACGAGTGGCTTGCTCGCGCCAATCTTCAGGAAATGGAAAGCAGGCTGAGCTTAAGCCTCCCCCTTATCAAGGAGCATTTTCTGGCCTCGCTTTTAAGGGGGGGAATACAGCCGGGAGGCCGTCTGGATACGGGTTTTGGACAAACCTTCATGCCGGCCGGAGGAAAACGCTTTACAGCCTTCATCCTTTCTCCCGACGAGGGCGAGCTGGCCTCCTGCCCCGGTTTTCAAAACAACTGGCCCCTCTTAAGCGTTGCCCTTCGCAGTATTGCCGACGAAATTCTTAACCTTCATTATGAGGGCTTTGTCATGGATGATCCTAAGACCCCTCACCAGATTGCGGCTATTCTTGTGCACAGGGAAGCGGAGGAGGACGGGGCTCAGCTTTTTTCCACCTCAATGGAAATTTGCGCCCTCATTAAAAAGCATATTCTTCTAAGCACCTCTGCCGCCATTGGACAGAGTGTGGACTCTGCCTACCGGCTCCACGAATCCTATCTATCGGCGGGTGAGGCCCTGAAGCACCGGCTTTACTTAGGCGGGGGAAGGGTATTTATGCACGGCCAGATTCCCAGCCAAACGGAAAAAACCGCACCGCCAGGCCATGACGAGGGGACAAGCCTTCATGACCTGCTGCTTAACGCTTCCGAGAAGGAGCTTTTTAAATGGGTGGACGCCTGCTTTTCCCAGCTGGCTCAAATTCATTCCACCGATGCCGGTGTTTACAGAGGTAAGGTCAGCCGGCTGGTTTACGACATTTATGCCACCCTTTTGGAGCAGCTTACCGTCAACGGCGAAACCGACGAATCCCAGGAAGGTGAGCTTTCCCGGCAAAAGGTTTTAGAGAACCTTTATGGCATGGAGACCCTGGGGCAGATGCAGAAGCTGGTTAAGAGCTACGGGGGGGCAGTCCGCAGCCTCATTGCCATGAAAAACGACTCAAAAACCACCGCTCTTGTGTCCAGGGTTAAAAAAACACTTCGGGAAAAATACGGTGAAAACATCACCATAAATGATCTTGCCGCGGAGGTGTACCTCTCCCCCACCTATCTTTGCATGCTGTTCAGGCAGAAGACGGGTATGACCATTAACAGCTATCAGACGGAGGTACGAATGGAAAAAGCCAAGGAATTATTATCTAACCTTTCCAATAAATTGTACGACGTATGCTTTGCCGTGGGTTATTCCAGCCCCAGTTACTTTACAAGGCAGTTTAAAAAATACACCGGCATGCTGCCCTCCGACTTTCGCAAGGAAATAGAAGAGAAGAGGTGATCGCCTTGAAGCTGGCAAATTTCAGAGGCCGACTGCTCATAAGCTTTTTTCTTTTGACGGCCATACCCACCCTGCTGGTTTTTTCACTCTACCTTCGAAGCTACCTATTGGAAATGGAGGAGGCCATTGCCGAGTCGGTGCTCCAGACCCTCAAACAGGCTTCTCTCAACATTTCCAACGAGGTTCAGAATGTTTACCGGATTTCCGAGGTGCTTTTTGTCAATGAGGACATCCGTCTTGCCATGCGCACTTCCCCAAAAAATCAGCCAATGGACGATCAAATTCTGGAAATTTCAAGAATGGAGGATGCCATTACGGCAGTAAAGCAGGGCTCTGAAATAAAAGCCATCCGGCTCTATGTCAACGACGATAAGATTTATGCCAACGAGGGTGTCAGCTTTTCCTCCCTCACCAGTTTTTTTGAAACCATGCCTGCCTGGGTCAGTGCCAAAGGGGACTTGATTGCCACCCATGAAGAGCTGTACAAAACCATGGAGCCTGCCTATGTCATTTCTCTGGCCCGGCTTATTAAGGATGTGCGGGAAGTGGGGCTTATTATTGGGGCCATGGTTATTGATGTGGAGGAATCACAGTTTTCCAGCATTTTGGATCAGATGGATTTTCCGGAGGATTCCCTTATTTATCTTGCCGATGAAACCGGCATGGTTTTGTCCCATCCCCAGAACACCCTGTATGGACAAAGCCGGACTCTTTTTATTGAAGACATGAACCTTTACGGCGAGTCCATTCAACGCGTGGATGAGACCCTTTATGTGACAAAGAAGGTGGACCGTACCCCCTGGTACCTGGTGGCAGAGCTGCCCCGTGACGGCATTCAGAAAACCTACCTCTCGACCCGGGCTACCCTTCTTCTCTATATCATCATATCCGCCATTCTCATCGGCATTACCCTCGTTGTTATGATGCTTATAACCGATGGAGTAGCCCGGCGGGTTCAGCGGCTGGTATCCATTTTAAGAGATCACACCGGTGAGTTTGAAGACCAGCCTGTTTCGGATACAGGATCCAGGCGCTACGGGATTTACGCAAGCCTGGATCGTTCTCTGGACAGCGCCAAAGGCCTTCTCAACACCCTCCATGTAAAAATGGAGGAGCAGCGGCAAACCCAGCTGCGGCTGCTTCAGGCTCAAATTAACCCCCACTTCCTTTACAACACCCTGGATACGGTACAGTGGCTGGTACGGGCCAATGAAAAAGAGAGCACCGGCAAGGTTATAAGCGCCTTAACCCGTTATTTGAGGCGTATTCTCAACAATGGCAACGATGTGGTTCCCATTGAGGATGAGCTGGATTTGGTCAATGCCTATATTGAAATCCAGCGCCACCGTTTCGGTGATACCTTTGACCTGGAAATTCTCATGGAGCCGGAGGCCTCCGGCTGCCTTCTTCCCAAAATGACTCTTCAGCCCATCGTGGAAAACGCCCTCCATCACGGCATCTTCAAGCAAAAAAACCGCCGGGGCGCCATTGCCGTGGATATCTACACGGAGGCAGGCACGCTATGCCTTTCCGTAACCGACAACGGTGCGGGTATGAATGAGACAACCCTTAAGGAACTGCTTACCGCCTCCCCCCGCAATAACAAATCAGGCTTCGGCCTTCATAATGTCCGTTCCAGGATACTTATTTTCTCCGGAAGCGGAAGCTTCGGAATGGAAATAGAAAGTGAGGAGGGCAAATACACCACGGTGACTCTTAAACTCGCCGAGAAACATGAAGGCAGCAACATGTGAAAGATGTGTTAGAAATTCATAGCTTTGTTTCTTTACCATCCTCCCGTGCTTTTGATATTCTTGATTCGCTATCCTGTCCGATTATCCGGCTTTGAGTCGGAAAGACTTAAAGGCCGTGAATCAAATAGTGAATGAGGAGGAACAAGACATGAATTTTCGTAAAATTCTAACCACCTTTCTCTCAGCAGCCCTTTGTATTTCCCTTTTTGCATCCTGCGGTTCGGGGGCTCCTGCCGGAAACAGCAGCACCCCATCTCCCCAGACAAGCCCCTCCACTTCCCAGGGCACCTCTGCCGAGGGCGACAGCTGGCTCCCGGCAGGAGATAAACCGGTTCTTCGCCAGTTGAACATCAATTTGAGCAAGGACTACAACACCCTTCCCGTAGCTGCGGACATTGAGAAAATTACCGGCTACAAGGTGCAGTACGACATGCTTCCGGCAGAAAACGCCATGGATAAGCTCAATCTCATTATGGCCTCCGGCGAGCTCTATGATATCTGTGTTATCGGCGGCGACATTGCCCGTGTCATGGAATATGCCAAGCAGGGCGCACTGGCCGATATTAATCCCTATCTTCAATACGCATCCTATTTGAATGACGCCATGAATGATTACGAGCGGGACTCCTTTACCTTAAACGGCGGGTTATTCGCCGTTGGCATGTCCCAACTTGAATTTGACGGTCACGGGGACGTGCGTTCGGCACTGTGGGCCCGTCAGGACTGGATGGAAAATCTGGGAATTGCTATTCCCAAGACAGTGGATGACCTGACCAATCTTTTAAGGGCCTTTAAGGGCTACGATAACGGCACAGGCAACCCCACCATCCCCTTAACCCTTACCTCCACCACCGTGGCTATTGACGGACTTATCGGGGCCTTCGGCATTCCTCTGGAATGGAATGAGGTGGACGGCCAGCTGGTTTACCGCGGCGCCGATCCCCGCATGAAGGATTACCTGGATTACATGAAGGCCCTTTATCAGGAAGGCCTTTTGGATGCCGAATACCCTGCCAACAAAGGAGCCAATGTGGATGAAAAGTACACCAACGGCATTGCCGGCATGAGCAATTACGGCTTCTTCAGCGCACCATCCATTTTCACCACCATGGCGGAAACCCAGCCTAACCAGAAAACCGTCTATCTTCCTCCTGTGGAAGGCCCCGGCGGCAAAGCCATCGGAACCTATTCCGGCGGCTTTGACCGTATCGCCTTTATTCCCGCCGTATCTAAAAACATCGCTCATACCGTAAACTTCATGAACCTAAAGCTGGAGCCTGAGGCCTTTAAAATATTGACGGTGGGTTATGAAAACGTTCACTACACCGTTAATGACAAGGGTGAATACTGGCCTGTTGATCCTATCTTCTTTGATGAACGGGGCGATGCCAACAACTACTCCACAGGACGCTACGTAGAGCTCTACCCTGACCTCTGGCAAATCCGAAACCGCAAGAACAAGCTCCAGTATGAGTGCTGGAATGCCATTAACGGCCCCGGCTTCATTGAATACATAGAAAACAGCGAAATCAGGAAAGCACCTGCCTTCCCCGAAACCTCCAAAAACAAGCAGTCACTGGATCAAATGCTTTTGGACCAATCCATCAAAATTATTGCAGGTTCTGAAACCACTGCAACCTATGATGATTTTCTCCAGAAATGGATGGATGCGGGAGGCGCTGCCATGACTCAGGAATACAACGACTGGTATAAGGAATTCAACAGCGGCAAATAGGCCGGTTCTTCCATTAGGGATATAAAACAGAAGCGCCAGGTCGTAAGGTTTATACCTGCCCCTCGGCAATTCCATCCATGGTTTGGAAAACAGGCATAAACCTTACACCGGGCTTTATGAAGTTAAATTGCAATTAAACAAACCCGTTTCAATGCAAATCATCTGACAGGGAGGGACTCTTTTGAACAAAGTATCAGCCGCAGTACGGGAAGGCGGCAGAAGCAAGCCCATTATACTGGGAAAGCGCATCCTGCGCTATTGGGACATGTATCTGCTGCTTCTGCCTGCTGTTATCTTCCTTATCTTATTTAAATACCTGCCCATGTGGGGAATACAAATTGCTTTTCTGGATTACAACATTTTTAAGGGAATCGAGGGAAGCGAATGGGTGGGCGTGAAAAACTTCATCCGCCTTTTAAGCTCACAGGAATTTTACAATGTCCTTTCAAATACGCTCATCATCAGCTTTCTGAAGATAGGCATCCTTTTTCCCATGGGCATTCTGGTGGCGGTGATACTCAACGAAATACACTGGACACCGTTTAAAAAGACCGTACAGACCATCATTTACGTTCCCCATTTCTTTTCCTGGATCATTGTCGCGGGACTTTTTACGGCCATCCTCTCGCCCTCGTCAGGCATGGTTAACAAGCTCATCACCGCCCTGGGCGGAGATTCGGTCAGCTTCATGACCTCCACCTCCTGGTTCCGGCCCGTCCTAATCTTTTCAGCGGGCTGGAAGGAGGTGGGCTGGAACGCCATTGTCTTTATCGCCGCCATTGCGGGTATCGATCAGGAAATGTACGAGGCCGCCATCATCGATGGTGCAGGCCGGCTTCGCAGGATATGGTCCATCACCCTTCCCTCCATACTACCCACCATTGTCCTCATGTTCATTCTTCGTATCGGCGGGCTTCTGGAGGCAGGCAACGAGCAAATACTTGCCATGTACAACCCGGTGGTGTACGAGGTCAGCGATGTCCTTGGAACCTATGTCTACCGTCTGGGTATCGGAAAAATGGATTACAGCTTTACCACTGCCGTGGGCCTTTTCAATTCCGTGGTCAGCTTTATCCTTGTTATGACAGGCAATGCGTTAAGCCGTAAATCCACCGGCTCAAGCATCTGGTAAGAAAGGCAGGCTAATAATGAAAAAGTCCTTAAAAAGGCTCACCGGTGAAGACGTGGCCGTCAACCTGTTCGTTTATCTGTTTATGACGCTGTATGCGGTTGTTACTCTGATACCTTTTCTCAACGTCGTGTCCAAGGCTTTTTCCTCGGAATGGGCATTGATTTCCAACCGCATTACCTTTTACCCTATGGGCTTTCAGCTGGATACCATGAAATATGTGGTACAAAGCGATCTCTTTATTCGATCCTTCAAAAACTCGGTTTTTGTTACCCTCGCCGGCACCGCCCTCTCCATCCTAGTAACAGGCCTTGCCGCCTATCCCCTGTCCAAGCGCCACATACCGGGCAGAAGGGGCATTCTCATCCTGTTTGTTTTCACCATGCTTTTCTCGGGCGGAATGATTCCCATGTACCTTCAGATGAAAAGCTACAATCTTCTCAACACACTGGGAGTATTGTTTTTGCCCGGAGCTGTCAGTGTTTACAATATGCTTCTAATAAAGAATTATTTCGAGAGCCTGCCCGAAAGTCTGGAGGAATCGGCCCGCATTGACGGAGCCGGGAATATTATTATCCTTTTCCGTATCATTCTTCCGCTGGCCATGCCCGTTTTCGCAACGGTCTGCCTCTTTTCGGCGGTGGGCCTCTGGAATGATTATTTTTCAGCTATGATTTACAATACCCAAACCTCGGTTAAAACACTGCCCCTATACCTGAGGGACATCATAACCGACAGCGCGGCGGATCTTGAGGCCAAATCCAACGACGATTTAATGAATATCGTGCCCGAGGCCGTTCGTTCTGCCACCATAGTGGCCTCCACCATTCCCATACTCATTGTTTACCCCTTTGTTCAGAAGTACTTTATAAAAGGGGTTATGATAGGCTCAGTTAAGGGGTAAAATCCGTCAGTTAAAAGCTCGGGGCATCGCCCCTCTCTCTTTTAGCCAGATATGCTTTAAGCAAATGGCTGCCAATGAAAAAGCCCGGACAGGCGCATTGCCGTGTCCGGGCTTTTCCACTATCTATGTTTGCGTTTGGAGATAGCTTATTCATTTATTGGCTTAAGAACCAATCCTGTCTTAAACGGCGGGATTTTTAAGTACGATCACACCGTTATGTCCGCCAAAGCCCAGAGCATTGGAAACCGCATACTCCAGATCCTTCTTACGTCCGATATTGGGTACACAATCCAGATCGCATTCCGGATCCTGATTAACCAGATTGACGGTGGGAGGCACAAAGCCTTCCTTAAGCGCCAGAGCGGAAATAATGGCCTCGATGCCGCCTGCAGCTCCTAAAAGATGTCCTGTCATGGATTTTGTGGAGCTCACAGCCAGATTCTTGGCATGGTCGCCAAAGACCTTTTTGAAGGCCTTGGTTTCAAGGGGATCGTTAAGGGGTGTGCTGGTGCCGTGAGCATTGACATAGCCTACCTGCTCCGGCTTTATTCCTGCATCCTCAAGGGCCAGCTCAATACACTTGGCACCTGCTTCACACTCGGGATCGGGAGCTGTAATATGGTAAGCGTCGCAGGTACAGCCATAACCCACTATCTCGCTGATGATATTGGCGCCTCTTTTTACCGCGTGCTCATATTCCTCAAGAATGAGAACACCTGCGCCCTCTCCCATAATAAAGCCGTCTCTGTCCTTATCAAAGGGCCTGCAGGCAGTTAGAGGATCGGTGTTTTCAGTCATTGCCCGCATATTGCAGAAGCCTGCAAAGGCAAGAGGCGTAATGGAAGCTTCCGCCCCACCTGTAATCATGACGTCGGCATAACCGTTTTGAATGACCCGCATGGCATCGCCCATAGAGTGGTTGGAAGTGGCGCAGGCAGTTACCACACAGGCGTTATAACCTTTTAAGCCATATTTAATGGCTACCTGACCACCGGCCATGTTGGCTATCATCATGGGCACGAAAAAGGGGCTCACCCTCTTATTACCCTTTTCTATAAGGCTTCTGTGGTTTTCCTCCATGGTTTCCATGCCAC
>JAFADM010000134.1 GCA_023424865.1 Bacillota bacterium
AAGGCAGCCCAGATTATACTCACCTCTCTGCCCATAGTTATGGTTTATCCCTTCCTGCAAAAGTACTTTATCAAAGGCGTGTCACTGGGCGCCGTTAAGGAATAGCCACTTGTATATTATGTTCAATGCATGATATAGATCGTTTTAAGGAGGATTCAAAATGAGCAAAGGATTCAGAATGCTTTCCCTTGCCCTTAGTGCCGTATTTGCGGTGGGTGTGCTGGGGGGCTGCGGACAGAACGCATCCTCACCGACAACCACACCTTCAACTCCGGCCCAGGGCTCCGAAACCCCGGGTGGGTCTTCGGAGGCAAAAGCCTATTACGAACTTCTGGATGAGGTGGACGACACTTCGGATCTGCCTGACTGGACAGGCAAGCAGCTAAAGCTGAAAGCCTGGTATACCCATGGTACGGGGGATGCCAACCGGCCTGTTGCGGAAAATGATGTTGTTACCCCGGAGGTTAAGCGTGTCACCGGCGTGGAGCTGGACAGGGAAGCGGCCTTTGATAACGGAGGCATGGCCGTAGACGTTAAAATGGGGCTTCTGAGCGCCTCCAACGACTGGCCCGATGTTGCTTTCAATGTAAAGCTCAGTGAGACTAAATTCCATGATCTCATTGATGCCGGAAAAATATATGATCTTACGGATCTTCTTCCCCAATACGCGCCTCATGTGGCAGAAAAATTCCCCATTGAGAAGCTCTCCGGGGTTAAGGCCACCGTTACCTATCCCAAGGACGGCCGCATTTATGCCTTTCCTTATGAGCTGTCCACAGGACTTATGTATGAATTCAGAACGGATCTGGATCTCCAGCGTTATTCCCGTATAGCCACCAAGCAGTCCCGTCTTGTAAATACCAAGGTGATGGTAAGAGACGATTTACTTAAAAAGCTGTTCCCTGAGGCCAGGACCATGGACGAGATTGAAGCCTTGTATATGGAAAAGGGAACCTTCACCCAGGAGGACATCTATGATGTGCCTATAAAAACCCAGGAAGAGTTTGTAAAGTTCATGTATGATCTTAAGGATCTAATTGCAAAAGAGAAAATTACTGAAAACGGAAAGCCTGTGGAAGTGACCTATGCCAATTCCGGAGGCGACAACTGGAACCTGCTTAACGGCTTTTTGGGAAGCTTTGCCGGTATCCCCGGCAACAACAACTATTTTACTGTTTTCTACAAGCAGCTGGGACAAATGGATTACGCCTTTAATCAGGACTATTTGAAGGACAGCATGCTCCTTTTCAATAAGCTTGTAAGAGACGGCGTTATGGCAAAGGACTCCCTTTTAAACAATAATGCAGCGTTCCTGCAGGTGTTGAACAGCGGCGGCTATGCTATCACCTATAACAGCCCGCCTGATGAAGCCGCTCTCAAGCAGGCCGGAAAAACCTACCGCTACAGGCCCCTCTGGCTGGATCAGGAATTCCAGGAGGACAAGTTTATTACTCCTGCCAGCCCTCAAGGCAGCGGCGGCCTGGCTATTTTCAAGGACAGCGTAAAGGAGGAGGACCTGCCTCAGATTCTTCGCTACCTGGATTACATGATTTCCGATGTGGGTGAAAACCTGGTGTTCTGGGGACCTGAAAGTGCGGGTCTTTTTGAAGAGGTTAACGGCAAGCGCGTCTACAAGGACAAGGACCTGGAAAACAACATGGTTTATGCTGCCGACAACGGAGCCAATATGAAGTATAACCTCACCAATTACTGGGTTGCAAACCGCAATGCCTGGCCCAGATACCCCATTTACGCAGGGGGATCCGATCTGCATCCCAGATATGTTTATGACATAACGGTGAATGCAACCGAAGCAGGAAGCCTGTTTAACCCCGCTTATCTGCCGGGTGGCTCCTCCATCGACCATCAGACCCTTTTGGTAAGCAATACCAATATCTACAGCTATACCGCGGATGTGCCCGAGGTGGATCGTTTCTGGAAGGCAAGAGAATCCTTTGAAAAGGCAATGACAAAAACCCTTGCAGCAACCAGCGACGCTCAGTTTGAACAGCTGTGGAAGGCCTTTTTGGATACCGCGGAGGCCAATGGCGCAACCCAGGCTACTCTTGATGAAATTAACAGGGTATTCAAGGAAAAGAATGCAGGCTATTTAGACAATATAAAGTAAATCAGAAGGAAAAAGTAATAGAGTAGGGGTGTGCCATACAGGCGCACCCCGTTCATCATGAAAGGGGAAAAATTATGAAATTAAAGGCTAAATCGCTTTTAAGTATTTTTCTTATCCTTGCTCTATTCCTTAGTATTACACCGGACGTATTCGCGTCCACGGCAGCCGCAGCATTTGCAAGAACCGACACCGTTCAAAAGGGAGACTGGCTTGGAGCCTACGGAGCTTCCGGGTACTATTTGCCCTTCTATTTGGTCAGAGAAACCTATGGCGTTACCAGCGGAAGATATACCACGCTTCTGGATCCCGAATCTGCGGGTGCCAGCAGCTACTCCATGCCGTCCTATGTCACGGCCTTTTCCTCCTCAAGCGCGGGAAACGGCTACTATGTTGACAGTAATATAACCTATGCCCCTACAACCGATTTAAGGGCCCTCACAAATCCGGGCAATCCGCAAACACGGTATAAGACCCTGGTGCGCTCCGGAAACAATCTTACCTTTAAGTTTACGCTTAACGACCTGGCGGAGCATTTGTTCACCGTCTATGCCACCACCTACGCATCCGCCCAATCAACAAGCATCACCTATCAGATTCTGGACAAAAACGCCGTTGTTCTGGCACAGTATACACCAAGTCCTTCAGAGCTTGATAACGGCCTATATATGACCTTTCGGGTAAAGGGGGAATTTTCCTTAAGAGCCGTAAAGAATAGCGGTAATTATGCCCTTCTGTCCGGAATGTTCTTTGATGAGGTTCCTGAAAATACCCTGTCCGATTTTAATGCCCAATATCAGGTTCCCAGGTCGGTCAACCTGACCTGGAGCAACTCCGGGACAGGCGGAACAGGGGTGCAAAGAAAGCTGTCCACAGACGAAGTGTGGAAGGATATTGCATTTGTTGAAAATGGAACCAATACCTTTACAGACACCAATTTAGACACCGGAGTTACCTATGACTACCGGGCTTACCAATTGGCAGGCGCGCTGCCCTCCGTAGCTGCCGAGGCTGTAAGTGTGGCGATACCCTCCTATGAGGCAACGGTTTTGGCCTTTGATACCGAAGAATATATCGCCGCCAGGCCTGGGGAGGAAACGGTTTTTAACCTGGCCCTGACCAATTCCCAGGCGGAGCCTGTCGCCGGTAAAAGCATTCGCCTGAGCCTGACGGGAGATTGGGTAGGCGAATTTGTAGAAGGGGATCTGGGCACAGTGGTAACCGACGAGAACGGGCTGGCATCCCTTAATTACACAGCCGCCATCGCCGGGAATTATGAGCTTAATGCCGCTTTTGATGCGGATGATACGGATCTGCTTTCTGCGTGCACCACCTCCGCAAGCTTTACCGTAAATACAGAGCCGTGGACCCAGGCACCCTTTATTCTAAACGCCTCGGATGCAATAGCGGGCGGGGAGCATTTTTCAGTAAGAGGCTACGGTATGAACCTGGGAGATATTGAAATCAAAATGCTCCCAGCCGACGGACCCGCCTCTTTGGGAGCTCCGCCCCCGGAAGCAGCCAGTGTGGCTCTTGTTCAACTGGATGAGCAAAACGGGTTTTTTGTGGCAGGTACTCTGCCGGACACCTGGGATGGGGGCTTGTACTCTGTGTGGGTAGGAAACCGGTATGGCTGGAGCAACCCTTATATACTCAACAAGGCAAGAATACTGTTTATATCGGAAAATTCCGCCTGGGAGGGCCAAACCATTGAGTTGTCCGGGCGAAACCTGCTTTCGTCTCAGTTTGGGGGAGACAGCGAAACCCGCGTCAGGCTGAAAAGTGCTCCGAATACCTTCGAGCAGGTTATCACAAAAAATACGGAGTACTCCCTGAGCTTTAGCGTAGAAGCCCCTGTGGGCACCTATACCGTTGAGGCCAGCAATGACGGGATTCATTGGGATGAGCTTTTGAACGGACAAACGCTGACTGTTGTGGATGAAGGCCAGGACCCTCTGGGTCTGGGGGTTGCCTGGGCTGATGATTTTAGCTGGAATACCCGGGTTAACGTACTGGACTACGGAGCAGCCGGAAACGACACTGCCAGCGACACCCAGGCCGTTGCCAGTGCCGTAGCGGCCGTAAAGGCTTTGGGCGGCGGTGTGGTTTATTTTCCTGCCGGTAATTACTATATTTCCTCTATCGCCCTTCCGGCCCATGTGGTTCTGCTGGGGGAATCCGCCCAGCTCACCCGGCTTTATTACACCGGTTCCGGTGAAAATTTTGTCTATTCCTCGGGCGACGGGAAAACCGTTGGCTGCCAGGGTGCTGCCAGAATGACTATAGAGCTTGCCGACAGCGATCTTCGCCCCGGCTCCTTTTTCTGGCTGGGGCATGACTGGGGCGGCAATACCCTTGAGCAAATGTCTGCGCGGACAAACAGCAGGTATTTTCTCTATGAGGTGAACATCAGCTATCCTGTTAACGATCCCGGCACCACAGGCCTGGGAAATGGCGTTACCACTATCATAGGCGATCATTTTCTTATGGAAAAATGCAGCCTTGTAGGTTATAAAGCGTCCATAAATACAGGCTATGTGAGAAGCTACGCTTCGGTAAGGGACAATTACATCGAGTATGCATCCGGCTATTTCGCCTGCTGGGCTCAATATACCTTCATGGAAAACAACCGGGTTTATATTCATGACGAAACCGAGGCTGCAAGCCATGGCTACGATACCAGAGGCAATTCCCATCTTGAAAACAACTACATCAACGGCGCCGGAGGCGGAACCACCAACGATGGCGAGAGTTATTTTGTGGAGATGCCGGGAATGGTCTACGATTACGGCAAGGTCGTATCCGCATCGGAAAAAACACTGGTTTTAAAGGGGCAGGGTACCTTCTCCACCTCCTATAACAACCGTAACGGCCATATCATCCTCATGCTTGTAGACGGAAAGGGCGTGGGCCAGTACCGCTATGTCCAGTCCTGGAAAGGGAACACCTTTCTGGTTACAAAGGATTGGGATATCCTGCCGGATGCCACCAGCAAATTTACGTTAATAAGCTCCATGGACAATGTCACCTTTTACAGAAATATTGCAGAGAACTCCAAGGAGGGCTTCCTGTTTTACGGAAATGTCATAGACGGGGTTGCCGCCAACAATATCAGCATCAACACCAAGGGCGTGTATGTTTACACTTCCCATGTCAAGTCCCAGAGCCGGTTTACTCCGGGCTATTTTATAACCGTAAAAGACAACTTAATCTACGGTGTGTCAAAGCTCTACAATAACGGGGGGATTTATGTCACCTCTCAGAGAAGCGGGGTTGGCGGGCAGTATATTGCAGTGGCCGCTTACGGCATTGATGTGAGGAACAACCGTATTATCGGCAACCTGGCTGCCGTGCCTGCCGCCAACGAGCCGCCGTCAGGAATTGCCCTCTACAGCTCCATGAAATCCAGCGACGGAGGCCTTACCAATGAAGCAGGCGATATTACCAATGTTATTATCCAGAATAACACTATTGAGAGCGTGGTTAACGCCATTTACCTTACCAGTGGGAATTATGGTGTTGTTCTGTCGGGGAATGACATCGGGGATTCTGAAAATTCCTACATCAATGGGACACAGGCCGTGGGACGGTATCCCATTAACGTCACCGACCTTAACGGGATTTCCTTTGCCGACAAGGGGATACCCTGGTGGAAGGCCCTGGCAGAGCTTCAGGTAACGGTTTTTGATGAGGGAGCGGAGTTCAGGCTGGATTGGGATGCCGCTTCCGACAACGTGGGGATAACCGCCTACCGCATCCTTGTAAACGGTGAAAGCGTTGGTACGGTGGATGGCAATACCACCGGCTTTACATGGCAGCCCCAGGTGCCGAACGGCTCTTACTCCTTCGGTGTCCAGGCGGGGGACAGTGCCGGAAACTGGTCCTCCCACATCCTTGAATGGGACTGGGAGGCACCTGCCCAGCCCTGATGATTGCCGGATCCTAACTGAATTTTACACCTAAGTCGTTTTATTACTCTTGCCCCCTGCCGGACCGGCTTTTACAATGAGCGTAGAAGCAGGAAAGGCAGGGTTTTTTTATGGTTTATTGTGAAAACAGGCTTCCCGAGGATATCTTTTTGTTCGGAGCATCCTGTGCGCCCTATGCCAAATCCATGGATTGGCCCATGGAGGAATGGGAAAAGGACTTAATCACCATGAAATCGCTTCATTTTAATACGGTTCGTATTTTTGCCCCATGGGATCGTATTGAGATGGAAGAAGGTGTGTTCAACTATGAAAAGCAGGATTATTTTTTTGATCTGGCGGCCAAACACGGTATCCGGGTCATTCTTAATTTTGGGGGGTTATTTGGAAATCTCTGCGGACTTTATCCCCCCAGGTACCTTGTCGATGAAAAACGATGCCAGGAGCGTATGGAATCGCCCGCGTCGCCTCCAACACAAGGCTATATCTCCGTTTCCTTTTGCCCGGATGATCCCGTGTACAGGAAAAAAGCCTTTGAATTTATGGAGCGAACGGTAAAAAGATATGCCCCAAGGAAGGAGCTGGCGGCGTGGATGATATGGAACGAGCCCGCGTCCCCCTTTTGCTACTGCCCCCATACCCTCAGCCGCTTTCGGGAATACCTTAAAAGGAAATACGAAGGAAGCCTGGAGAAGCTTAACAGCGCCTGGGGGACGGAATTCCCCGTCCATTTCAAGGCCTGGGAGGATATTAAGGCCCCCAGGGGCTCCCTTGCCATGCATTATGACTGGGTAAGCTTTAACCAGTTCCGGCTTTATGACGCCATGGACGAAATCACCCGGCTCACGGAGAAATGGGATCCTGAAAAACGGCCCACAACCTCCAATCTGGTCTATCATCTGGCAGCCCTGGAAGGACCGGCTTCCTCCCCCCGGTATGGCCTTAATGTGGGAAGAGTGGGAAAAAGCCTGACCCTCATGGGCTTATCCTGCTATACGGTGGAACATTTATATGATCCGGGACCGGGATATCTGACGGCCTATAAGCTCAGCCGTTTGCGAAGCGCCTCCCAGGATGCCAAAAAGCGGATGCTCCTTTTGGAAACAGGAGCAGGTCCTCATAAGCGCCAGTTAACGGAAAAGGAGCGCATACAAGCCTTCTGGCAGCTTATCGCCCATAATACCAAGTCCATCCTTTTATGGAATTACCGCAGCCGCCTCTCCGACAGTCAGGTAGGCCTGTTTCATCTCATGAAATGGGACGGCTCCGTAAGTGAAAGGGCCAGGTATATGGGAGCCTTTTCAAAGCTTCTTCAGGATAACGCTTCACTCATTAATCGTGTTTATCCTGAGAAGCAGGCGGCCCTTTTAGCTCTGGAGGCGGATCAGATCCGCATGGAGGCCCTATGCAGCCTTCACGCGCCCTCCGAATACCCGGAGCTCCACGACTCCCGCATCGGAGCCTACAAGCTTCTCTGGGATATGCAGATTCCTGGGGACTGCATTATGGAGGAGAATATGGAGGAGCTGCCCCGGTACAAGCTACTTCTCCTACCCATGACAGAGCATATGACCGGGAATACGGCCCGGGCCATTGAACGCTTTGTATGGGAAGGGGGCACGGTTATAGCCGAAAGCCCCTTTGCCTTCCGGGACGGGGATGGAATGCTGCAATACCGGGCTCCCGGGTTCGGGCTGGATAAGGTATTCGGCTGCTTTACCAGGGACAGGGAGGTTAAGGAGACTTCACCGGCTATTATCTGTCCGGAGGGAACATCAGCTGCGTATTTGTTCTGGAGCGAGTATGAGCTTCAGGGTGGAAGGGCTCTGGCTCATTATGAAGGGGGAGCGCCTGCGGTGGTAGCAAACTCCTTTGGCAAGGGGACGGCGGTGGTGGCGGGAACGGAGGTGTTCCGCCAGTATGTCCGTGACGAACAGCCGGCTATGACCGCTCTTCTTAAAAAGATCGTTGAGGCTTCGGGGGCAAAACCCGCTGCCCATCTGGTTGGAGACAGCCGGGGGGTAGAGGTAAGCCGTTTATCGGGGGAGGGAGGCCTGCTGCTTCTCGTTCAGAATCATGAGGAAGGAGAAAAGCGCTTTGTTCTGGATACAGGGGAGTTGGACACGAACTGGCTTCGTCTGGATAACGGTGAGCCTGTCCCGCTTCCGGGTGAAATAACCTTAAGGGGCAGAGAGGTTATCGCCTTAAAGGCTCGAAAGTGTACCGGATAACGTTATAAAACATCCGGATATTGACTCGTCTCACCCGCTCATATGCATTATAGTGGTTCCAGTAAGAGTGATTATCCAAAGGAGGTTCCTATGCCTGAACATATCCTGCGCCTTGACGACAAGCTGAAGCATCACAGCTATCAATGGCCTCAAACGCTTTTAACCTTTCCGCTCAATGCCCTGACGGAAGAGGAAAATATAAACGGCATCCAACAGGGAGGGGAGGAAAATGTCACTAACAGCACCCCTATTCTTCTTGATGAAGAGGGAAAGGCTCAGCCCTTTCAGATGGACGGAGAAAATCTCTGTCTTTTAAGTGATCTACCTGTTGGAACAACTAAAATATGGAAATTGGTTAAAGGTGAAAGAATAGAAAATTACCCCGGCCAGAAAAAGATAGCATTCCCCGAGGGAGAACATATCCTTTTAACCACCGACAGGCTGGAGCTCCGTATTGCTTCTGCCATGCCCAAAAAAGTAGAAGAGGGCTATTCGCTTTTTAAGCTGACTGCACCGGATGAAAAAGGCGGTACCTACGGCTGTGAGGCTGTGCTTGAAACACAGAAGGAGCCGGCAGGCTTTTCTGCTGAAATTTTGAAAAACGGCAGCCTGTTTTCAGATTGTACCCTTAACCTGTCCTTTAAGGATGGAGCCCTATATACCCTGGGGCTTCGTTTAACTCAAGGCATGGAGTTTGCCGATCTGGATGAGAAAACGGAAGGCTTCGGGAAGGAGGAGGGGCGGCTTACCCTCAGGTGGTTCGACTTTTCACCGGATAAACGCTTCTGCCAATTCCGAGGCTGCGAAAAAATAGATACCTATAATGACGGCGAGCTGCTTCCTGTAAAGGTTCTTCCCTATGCCAGCTGGGTCAGCTGGTGGGATGCCAAGGCGGTTTCCTTTACCGACACCAGCCTCCAAAGGAGTGCCGGTGTTTTTGTCAGGAAAGCGGGGGAATGGAATAACGGACAGTATCCTCTTTGGGGCAGCCCGGAGGAAATGGCCCTTACCTTTAGCTGGAACAGCAGGGCGCTTGCTTTCCGTTACCCCCTGGTTAACGGCATAAGAAGTACGGCCATTGCTCTTTTTGATGCTGGCAGGGATGAAGCTGCCAGGCGGGGCAGGGAGGCAAGCTCCTCCAAGTCGGGAGAGCAGACCGGTTATATTGACTCACTCTATTTTTATTATGAGTTTTTAAACCTTAATAAGGTCAAGGACTGGGTGCTGCGCTGGGACGAGGACAAAAAGGCCTATCCAAGGCACTTCCCCAAAGAAACCCTTCCCGAGGCCGGCGTGGAGATGTGGCATTACGGCATTTACAAGAAACCCTTTACCCCGGCCTTTATGGAGGATGTTATCTACCGGCTTTCCGCCAACATGAACCGGCTTTGGGAGGCGGGGCCTGTTTCCGCCCGTGAGTTTTTTTGCTGGGTTTATGCTTTCGATATGGCAGCTCCGGCCATGACTCAGGAGCAGTTTGACGACATGAAAGCCTGCTGCGCCTTTATGGCCTACGCCCATGGGGATGAAAACTTTATGCCTGTTGAAAATATGCTGGCAGGCCACCCTAATTTCCTCGCGGATGCCCGGTCGGTGCCTGCCCTGATGGCAAGCCTTTTTCCATCCCATCCCCATGCCACGGCCTGGGTGGATCAGTTTGAGCAGGCCATGGCCAGAAACATGAAATACCATACCCGTCCTGAGGTTAAGGCCTGGGGCTCCCAGGGCGGCCGCTGGACGGAGAATCTGGGCTGCTACAATTTCGCCGCGCTGGTACCCATGATGAAAACGGCGGGACTGGTGTATAAAACCTTTGGAAGCAATGTTTCGGCTTATCCCAACTTAAAGAAATGGGCTTCTTATATGATTGATTCCCTTACCGCCCCGGTGGACGGCAGGCGCACTTATCCGCCCCAGGGGGCCCACAGCGGCGCACACCGGGATCCTTTGGGTACGGTGGATGCTACAATGCTTTTAGCGGAGCGGCTTAAGGCTTACGATCCCTTATTGTCCGAATACCTTATGTACCTTTGTCCCCCGGATGCCCCGGCTTTTGAAGAACGGCGGGCAAACGCCAATATTTATAAGGCTTTGCACGATAAGGCATTCATCGAAAACAAGGGGACAAAACCGCCTCTCAAATCTGTTAAATACACGGGCTACGGCTTTGTGCTAAGAGCCTCCGTACATGAGGAAAGCGAGGTCTCCGTCCATCTCCAGCAAATTGACGAGGGCCCCAATTACCGCTGGGGCAGAGCGGGACAGGGGGGCTGCGGCGTTATTTACTATAATGCCCGGGGCTGCCGCTACAGCTATAACCGGCCGGAGGATGTGGGGGACGCAAACATGGGTGATGTCCAGGCCTGCTGCAATTTTGGCGTGCTTGTAGGCCACGAGTACCGAAGCGTTGGCCGTAATGATCTCACAGAGCCCCTTTTGGATCTGGGCTTTGCCAAATACGCAAAGATTAATGCCGGTCCCTGGTCCCAGCCCTTTTACCGTTCACGAAGCGTGCTGTTAAGCGGCGACGACTATATTATTATTCATGACAGTGTGGGTGATATGCGGGTGCGGGGCCGGTTCTCCTGGTTTGTAAAGGAAGGGGAGCCCTTTCCCTCCATAGCCCAGCTTAAGCCGGGAGTTGAAGGGAAAAAGGTTCGTCCCGGCCCGCCTGCCGACGGGATTGAAGAAACCGATGACCATGGCCGGAGATCTTCAGGCAGGGTCTATGACGGAAGCGGGGATTTTCTCACTCTGGTATCCCATCGAAGCATCAACTGCGACTACAACAGCTATACCCGTAAAACGGATTATGGAGCGGAATTTAAGATGCAGGGCCGTACGGATTACATTTTCAAGGACAGCGGCCATATTCATTTTTCGGATAATTTTTCATCCTTCACCGGCTATACCGGACTGGTTAGAATCTATGGCACCAGTAAGGCGGAGGCGGCTGTTTTTGAAGGAACCACGGTAGGCGCTCTTGGGATTGTGGCAAGCATAGAGCCAATAGCCATAAAGCCCTCAGCAGAAAGGGAAAAGGGCGAAAGCAAAGCCCCGAAAGGCGGAGCCTTGTCCTTTGTCTTGAATAAAGGAAGACTGTCGGGTAAGGTCATTTGCCATGAGGCTTCAAGAATTGAATTTAAGTGCGAGAAGAAAGAAGCAGTATGGGAGACATTTACCCTTTATGTGGATGGCCTTCCCCTGGCTCCTGCCGCCAGAGAGGAAAGCGGCTTTGCTTTCGAGCTTCAGCAGGGAAGCTATACCTGGGAGTGGACCGATAGCCTGCCCGCCCCTCTTCAAAGTGAAATCCTTTCTGCCGTGGTGGCTTCGGGAGAAGTGGAAGCGGTCTGGATGCCCCTTGCAGGAGCTGAGGCTTATGCCGTGGAGCAAAGCACGGACAACGGAAGCACCTGGGATGTTATTACCGAATCGGCAAAGGAAAACAGGATTGCCGTCCGTGGCCTTAAAAACGGCTCAAAGCTTCATTTGAGAGTGTGCGGCGTTAACCGTGATCATAAAGGGCCCTGGTCTTCGGAATATCCGGTGTATGTTACACAGGCTGTTCCCCAAAGTCCGGAGGGGCTGAAGCTTCGCTTTCTTGGGGGTCCGGAAGGCAGCAAACGCTTTGAAATGACCTGGGGAAGGCTTCTGGGAGTGAAAAGCTACAGGCTCTATAGAAGGCCTGTGGAAAAGGATAACGCTGCCGGATCCTCCTTTGAGCTTATCTATGAAGGTACGGACTGTGTGTTTGTCGATGTAACGGAGAAGGATAAGGTATGGGAGTATGGGGTAAGCGCTGTTAACGCAAACGGAGAAGGTTCTCTTTCTGAAGTAAGGGATACGGCCCCTGGCGGACTTGCCTTCTGGGATCCGGAGCCGGATCGTTTGTTCAAGCGCTATGCCTTAAGCCATGAATACGGCTATAACGGCTATAATCACTGGGATAGAGGCCCCGGCCTTTTACCCGATTATCCCATTTAAATGCCCCTGAATTTTAATATTGCTTTATTCTGCCATGTGCTACAATGAGATCGTTAAATAATATACTTATGCTAGAGGGTGGTAAAATATGGAGGTCAAGCTTAGAGAAATAGACAGAAGCACATGGCTGAAATGCTGCAATTTAAAGGTAGCTTCCAATCAGAAAAGCTTTGTTGCACCCAACACCTATTCCCTGGCTCAGGCTGCCTATGAACCGGATACCTATCCCATGGGCATCTTTTCCGACAATGATTTGGTTGGTTTTCTGATGTGGGATTTTGACGGCGATGAAGGCGTATGGGAAATGTGCAGGCTCATGGTGGATGAAAAGCATCAGGGAAAGGGTATCGGCAAAGCGGCTGTTCAAAAGCTTTTAGAGCTGGTAACCAATAAAATCGGTCCTGTTCTGTTTTATACAAGCGCAGAACCCGAAAACGCGGAGGCCATCGGCTTGTATGAAAAACTGGGCTTTCAAAAGACGGGTAAGGTTATAGGCGGGGAAGTTGTGCTTGCAAAGCAGCTGTGATTCCAAAAAGTTGTTAATAAAACCAGATAAAGGGCTTCCACCAGGAAGCCTTTTTTAAATACTCCTGTCAGGCTGTCGCCCTACTTTCACCGGAAAAGATATGCTAAAATAGACAGGACGTCTTCCTGAGAGAATCCTCAATGTCATTTTGGAGGCAGCGTTTATGAAGCCTAAAACGATTCCTGTACTGGCTGAGCCCGCCTATCTTTCCTCACGCTGGGGAAAGGAAATACTGCTTGCCTTGAGACAGGAAGCGGCCAGACATGATTCCAGTGTCTCACTTTTGGAGGAAGTCTTTCCGAAATCTCTGGAAGACCCCTTCTACATTCTTGTTCTGGGGTCGGATCAGGTGTGGATAGACAGTGCTGTGGACAAGGTAAGGAAAGAGGGCGGAAGGCCTCTTCTTATATGCTCCCATCCCCCGGATTCCATGGAAAGCCTCTGTATCGTGGCTCCCGACCGGGCCGGGATGACCACTGCCATCATGGACTATCTTGCCCGGGCGGGAAGGCGGCGTACGGCACTCTTCGGCTTTAATCCCTGCTCTGCCTCGGACCTTTTGAGAGAAAGAGTCTATTTTGAAAATATAAACCGGTTTGGTTTAATTACCGAGCCTGAAGATGTGTACCTTAACGACGGCTCCCTGACGGATTGCTTTGCCCGGTTCATCCCTGTGGCCTGCCGCTATAACTCGGTACTGTGCAGCAACGATGCCGCTGCCGTATTCTTTATGAAGGCGGCCCGGGATTATTCGTTAAGGATACCGGAGGACCTCTTTCTCATAGGCAACGGGAATACAAAAATGGGGAACCTTATGAGCCCCGGCCTCACAACCGTTACCCTTAATTATGATGAGGTGGGGCGTCATGCGGTCACCCTCTTTCACTATCTTTCAAGGCATCCGGCCATTGGCGCCATGTATGCCTCTGTTTCCTGCAAAATCATACCCCGTGGCAGTACCGGGTTTTTTGAGCCGGGTGAGGAGAAGGAAGCCCTGGGGCCGAAAAACGGCGCGCCTGAGGATCCTTTTTTCAGGGATCCGGAGGTGCGTCACTTCTTTGTTCTGGAAAACCTTCTCAACAGCTGTGACAGCGTGGACATGGGGATTCTTGCCGGGCTTACCGGAAAAACGCCTTATGACAGGCTGGCCGATGAGCTTCATATCTCCGTTCATACGTTAAAGTACCGGCTTAAAAAAATCTTTTCCTCTGTGGGCGTAAAAACCCGTGAGGAGTTTCTCGAGCTAATCAGGCCTTATCCCCTGATTCTTTCATAAAGGACAATCAGCTCAGTAGTCGAAGCTTTCACCTGTCAAGTATAAATTTTTGGAGAAATTCCTCCACCGTATTCTCCTTGCCCCGGCAGATACCTTCTTCTAAAATGAGGGTGTCAGGGGTATGCCCCAAGGGGCATGCCTTCCGGGCGGCATAAGTAAGTGTGAAGGGCGGAGTGACAATGTTTGATTTGGCAGGCAAATGCGCCTTGGTCACCGGATCCTCCAGGGGGATCGGCAGGGGTATCGCGTTGAGTCTTGCGAAAGCCGGAGCCGATATCGTTCTCAACAGCGCAAGCTGCCTTGAGGATGCCGTTAAGGTTGGGGGTGAAGTGGAAGCTCTGGGAAGAAAAGCCCTGGCGGTTAAGGCGGATGTAAGCCGGAAGGAAGAGGTTGATACACTTTTTGAGGATATTATGGGGCGTTTCGGGCGTCTTGATATTCTCATAAATAACGCGGGCACCTCCCAGCCCAGGGATATTTTCTCCATTACGGAGGAGGATTGGGACAGAATTCTTGCCATTAACCTTAAAAGCGGCTACCTGTGCTCGAAAAAAGCCATGGAAATCATGAAGGAGCAAATGGCGGGCAGGATTATTTTCATTTCATCGGTGGTCGGTGAAAGGGGCGCTCTCTTCGGACATCTTCATTATGCAGCCACAAAGAGCGGCCAGTTGGGAATGACTAAAACTCTGGCCAGAACGGGCGCTCCTTATAATATAACGGTCAATGCCATTGCTCCCGGTATAATTGAAACTGAGCTGCTGTATAAAACCCATGGTGGGGAAGGGGTACGGGAGCTTGCCAAGTCCATTCCTCTGGGACTTGGAACCGTAGAAGATATTGGGGCGGCAGCGGTTTATCTTTCCAGCAATGAAGCCCGCTATGTAACGGGGGCGACGCTTGATGTCAACGGCGGTGCTCATTTCCGGTAGGCTCTGTTCCATTGGAAGGAAACAGGGGCGCCTGAGGCCCTATTCTTTTGAAAGGAAGCAGGATAATCAAGGTACACACTTTAGAAAGAAGACAGGATTTTCATAGGCCTCACACTTTAGAAAGGATTTTCAGGATTTATGAAAATAACGGATGTTCGAACCTTTGTAGTGGACTGCTACCGCACCAATTGGGTTTTTGTAAAGGTGTATACGGATGAAGGCTTAACCGGAATCGGTGAGGGAACTCTGGAGTACAAGGAAAATGCCCTGGTGGGTGCCGTGGAGGATTTAAAGAGGTATCTTGTGGGCAAGTCTCCCTTCAATATAGAGGCTCACTATCACGACATGGTGAGGGACGCTTACTGGCGGGGCGGTCCGGTGCTCATGTCCGCAGTAAGTGCCGTTGAAGCCGCTTTATGGGATATTAACGGAAAATCTCTGAATGTGCCCGTTCATCGCCTTTTTGGAGGAAAGGTGAGGGACAGGGTGAAAATCTATGTTAACGGCTGGTTCGCGGGTGCCCGGGAACCGAAGGAGTTTGCGGAAAAAGCCCGGGAAACGGTTAAAAGAGGCATTAAGGCCATGAAGTGGGATCCCTTCGGGAAGGCTTATCTCAGCCTCTCCAACGAGGAGCTGGACAAAGCCCTGCGCTGCATTGCTGCCGTCAGGGAGGCCGTGGGGGATAAGGTGGATCTCCTCATTGAAGGTCACGGCAGATTTAATGTCCCTACGGCCATACGCATAGCAAAGGAGCTGGAGCCCTTTAAGCCCATGTTTTTTGAGGAACCCGTGCCTCCCGACGAGCTGGACGCCCTGGCCAGGGTGAGGGAGAAGTCGCCGGTGGCCATTGCAGCAGGAGAGCGGCTTTACACCAGACATTCCTTCAGGGAGCTTATGGAGA
Source organism: Bacillota bacterium (assembly GCA_023424865.1). Next base: position 15,902 of record JAFADM010000134.1, read on the forward strand.
AGCGGGCCGCAGACTATATCCAGCCTGATATCAGTCATGCGGGCGGCATACTGGAATGCCGGAAAATTGCGGCCATGGCAGAAACCGCTTATATTCCCTTTGCGCCTCACAATCCCAGCGGACCTGTGGCCAATGCCGCCACACTCCAGCTTGCAGCCTGCACTCCTAATTTTGAAATTCTGGAAATTATGATATCTGATGTGGAATGGCGCAAAACCGTTACCAACGAGGACCTGGAGTACGAGGACGGCTTTATAAAAATTCCCGATAAGCCGGGGCTGGGCCTTGAGCTTAACGAGGAAGAGGCGTTGAAGTATCCTTATGCGGTTCATGATCTTCGTCATTATACAGGCAAGCTCACCGACATAAGGCCGGTTAAAACCGCAGTTTACTTTTAGCGCTTAGTGCAAGAACACAGCTTGGGGTTTAAAGCTTTGAAGGGTTCTTAAACAGAGGAAGCTTAAGCTTTATCAGAAACGCAACTAGAAGCTCTGCTGCTTAAGCTTTATTGAATTTTCCATTAATATGGTGAACTGTTTATTATGGTACTTAATAATTGAGTATAGGATAGGCAAGTATGAAAGGGAGAAAGCATTATGATGAAAGAAACCGCTATTGAAGGCCATGAAGCCAGCCTGTTGCCGGAGGGAAAGCAATGGAAGCTTGTATGGCAGGATGAATTTGACGGGGATACCCTGGATCTTACGAAATGGAGCTGCCGGCTTCATCTGATGCAGCAGCGTCATAACACCTTTACCGACGAAGGGGCTGTCCTGGACGGTAAAGGCCATCTGCACCTGATTCTTATTGAAAAGGACGGCCAGTACTACTCCTCCCATCTTCAAACAGGCTCCAACTACATGGATCGACCGGGAGAAGGCTACGGAAAGTTTACCTGGCCTGTGGCCGAATTTGAAAAGCCTAAATTCATGCACAAATACGGTTATTATGAAATACGCTGCAAGCTTCAAACCCAGCTCGGCTGGTGGTCCGCCTTCTGGCTCCAGTCGCCTGTCATCGGTGCTTCGCCGGATACCTCCGTTTCGGGTGTGGAGGTGGATATTATGGAAAACTTCACAAGGGACGGTATTGTGGAGCATAACAATCACTGGAACGGCTATGGAAAGGATCACTGTCAGGCTGCCTCAGGGAAAAGGGAGCTGAAGGAAACTCCTGACGGCTTTCACCGTTTTGGACTGGAATGGAGCCCCTCAGGCTACACCTATTATATTGACGGAGAAAAATCCTGGCAAGTGGACGGGCCTGTTTCCCACAGAGAGCAGTTTATCCTGATTTCCACCGAATGCATGGGCTACAGAAACTCGGATAACCCAGCGGAGGAGCTTTTAAAGGCTCAGCTTCCCGATGCCTTCATTGTGGATTATGTCAGGGTTTTTGATGAGGTGACGGTCTGACTTTCCGGCGTTTTCGCCGCCAGCCCCGTAGGAATGCCGTTTGGCTTTGGACAGGCATTTGACAGAATTCCATAATCCCTGTATCATACGGGTTAGACGGAACTAACTCAATCGGGCTCCGATGCCTTCAATTGTTTTTTCGGAGCATATGTTCTGTTTCCAGCATCAAGGGAGGATTTTGTTATGTCAGCCTCTGAGTCTATTCTCTTTCAAAACAGCCGGGGCGAAGGGTTTGAATACTATACCTGCGGCTCCGAAATAGGGTATCCGGTGCTGTATATGCACGGAGCGGTCCCCATGCCTTTTTCAGAAAAGCTGGAGGAAACCGTTAAAAAGCATGATTTGAAGGTAATTGTCGTTTTACGGCCCGGTTATGGGGCATCCTCCAGGTTGAAATACAAAAATGTCTATGACTATGCATTGCTGCTTAAGGAATGGATTGAAAGCCTGGGGCTGACGCATTGCGACGTGTTAGGCTTATCTGCCGGAGCGCCGTACTGCTACGCGCTGGCAGCCGCCTATCCCGGGCTTGTAAATGCTGTCAGCATATGCAGCGGCATTCCCCTTGCAAACAACGGGGATATTTACCGCATGAATGCCCGAGCGGAACGATTTCAGTTTTTTCTCTCAAGACATCTTCCCGCCGGTTTCATCGGTAAATACGGAGTAAAGGCCATGGAAGTCCTGGAAAGGAAAAAAGGCTGGCAGGATGCCGAGTGCGGCGAAAAAATGGACGATGTTTTCCAAAAGTACGTTCGTCCCAATTGGTACGGAATCGGCCGCTCTACCAGTGTGCAGTACAAGAGCTGGGGCTTTAAGGCCGAAGAAATAGAAAAGAAGATATTTCTTTACCACAGCAGGGCCGACGAAATGATTCCCATAAAAATAGCACGTAAAAGCGCAGGGCTCCTTTCAAACAGTGAGCTTGTTGAGTATGAATCGGAGGATCATTCCTCCGAAAAATTACTGTGTGACGCCATTCGCCGCATTGGAAAACGTGTTAAGGCCGGTTAAAATCAGGCCGGGAAGGTGTAAACTTGGAAGTCGGTATCCATGAAATCATTCATTATTACGGGCGGGCGAACGCTTCCTTCGCGGGTATCTTTATTGAGCAGAGAGCCTTAAGCAAAGGCCTTGTCCTATCAAGAAGAACCAATCCTTATTGCGGGGGAATCGCCATACCCCTTAAAGGAAGCGCCCGTTTTTCCCTTAACGGTACGCCCTATATTCTGGAGCCCGGCATGGTGGTGCATTCCGGACCCGATATGAAGCTGGACATAGAAATTCTTGATGATAAACCGTGGCAGATGGCTGTTGTTCATTATATCCTTCCGGACAGCGAGGCGAAGGAATTCCCCCTGTTTAAAACTCACTTTTCATTTCCGTCAGAGGAAAGCGCAAAAATCCCCGATTTAATTCACGGGCTTCTGAAAATTCAGGCAACGCCCGGAACCCCCGCACTGTTTGAAGCCAAGCGCCTTTTTATAAATCTTCTGGGGGAGCTGTTTGAATCCCTTAAAAAGCATCTCGCAGACGGCAATACCGTTTATATGGATGAGGTTATGGAGTATATCCGGCAAAATTACGCCGAGCCCTTAAGCATTACCCAGATTGCGGCTTGCTTCCGTTTAGACAGGCGAAGGCTTGCTTTACTTTTTAAACGCCATACCGGAATGACCCCCAGCCATTATTTGATGGAATCCCGCATTCTTAAGGCAAAAGAGCTGCTCCACGCCTGTGATTGCCCCATAAACCAGGTTTCGGAATATGTGGGCTATACCGACAGCCTCTATTTCAGTAAGGTTTTTAAAAAGAAAATAGGGCTTTCTCCCTCCGAATACCGGGAATATCTAAGGAACAACCTGTAAAAAAAGCGGACAATAATCCATATGGGCTCGTCTTTTAAACCATTTTCATGCCGTTAAGGATTTGCTATACTAAATCGAAGTTAGCTTTAGCTAACTTATACTTAGAGATTTAGTGGAGGAAATTTACAATGAAAAACGGAATGAGACTTCTTGTCTCAGTCTTACTTTTTGGGGCCCTTCTCACCGGCTGCGGAGGAAAAGCCGTGGATAATGAAAGCTCGGCCGTCCCGGAAAACACTCCGGCTGCGACCAGCTCTCCCGTTGTGGCAAGCACACCCGTTGCTTCCCAGGTAACGGCGGAATGGCCCAGAACCTATGTGGATTCCATGGGGAATGAGGTGACCCTTGAAAAGCAGCCGGAACGGGTGATTTCTGTTTTTCATGCCATGTATCCCGATTATCTTTACGCTTTGGGCGTCTATCCCGTGGGTGTGGCTTCCGCTGATACGCTGTTGAGTCAATGGGCCGCGTATAAGGATTATACGGCTGTTCAGGCCGTGGTTGACATAGGCGGGCCCACCGCCCCCAACCTTGAAAAAATTCTGGAATTGGAGCCGGACCTTATTTTGGCTGCATCCTTTCATACGGAGGTTTATGAGGAGCTTGCCAAAATCGCTCCCACAGTTGTTCTGGATTACGGAAAGATAAATGAGGACAGGGAATACGGCATTAAAGAATTTTCGGTGCTTTTTGGAAAAGAGGCACAGGCTCAAGAGGCTATCGACAAAGTGAAAACATCCATAGCTGAAGGCTATGAAAAGCTGAGGGATTTTCGCGCCCGGGAGGAAAGTGTTATTTTTATCTCCATTACCGAAAAGAGTATCTGGCCGTACACGGTGGGACAGCTTCAAATTATCTATGATGAGGAAAAGGGGCTGGGCTTAAAAGCGCCGGAAGGGTACTCCGCCATTACCGACAGATCCATGGCCATTTCTCTGGAGACCCTGGCCGAGTACAATCCCGACCATATTTTTCTTATGACGGATTATGGCGATGAAACCGCCCGGCAATGGTTTAATGAGCTGGCCGGCAATTCGGTCTGGTCCTCCATCACGGCTGTTCGGGAAAACAATATTTATTTAACGGATCGATCGGTTTTTGCTTTTAACTCCCCTATAGCGACACAGTATGGGATAAGTCTTGTTGTGGAAAGTGTGGGCCAGTAAAGGCGTTTTGCTCCTTAAAAAAGGATGAAAGCGGAAGGATTGGCGCAGGCGGTAAAAAAGAGGGAACATCATTAAGTGATGTTCCCTTTTTCAGTGGGGCTGGGTCAGCTTACGGAAGGTGCCGGGGGTGATGCCCTCCGTTTTTTTGAAGGCCTTGATTAGGGCGTTGCCGTTTATAAATCCCGCCTGGGGTGCAATTTCATCCATGGTTTGATCCGTGCTTTTCAAAAGCTCCTTAACCCGTCCCAGACGTATTTCATAAAGGTAATCCAGAGGGGCTATGCCGTTTTGGGCTTTAAACAGCTTTGACAGGTAGGAGGGGGAAAGGCCCAGTGCCTCACCCAGGGCGTTATTGTTTAAATTGGTGTCGGTGTAGTTTTCCCGGATGTAGGCAATCGCTTTCCTGCAGACGGCAGGGCTTTCCCTGCTGCACATCCGCCTCAGGCGGAATTGCTCGGCAGCTTCGGTTAAAAGGCTTCGAAACTCCTCCAGCGTTTCCGCGTCTAAAAGACGGCTGATCATTTGCATATCCTGTTCCATGGGAATGGTGTCAATATCATGGAGAATTTTATTAAGATTGTTAACCATATCGTATTTAAAGCAGCGGATGGCTTCCAGCGAGCTGTCCTGCCCGATGGAAGCGCTGTCCCACACCAGCCGGATGCATTCCTCCAGGCATTCTGATCTGTCCTGCTGAATATAGCCCAAAAGAATACGGGCAGCCCTGGCATCGGCAGTGCTGTTAAAGGAAAACGGCCTGCCGGCAATATCTCCGTAATAAATCTGTTCCCCTTTTCCGCAGACAAAACGGTAACTCATAGCCTGGCCCGCCTGCCGGTAGCCCAGGTGAATTCCGGAAAGTCCGCTTTGAATTTCGCTTAAGGACACGGTACAGATAATTCCGAAATGAGGCTTCAAAAATTCCGTCAATTGCCTGCAAATATCCCGTGTATCCGCCAGACAGTCGCCGGAATTGGAGGAAAAATTAATAATGCCCGCAAACTCCGCAGGCCCCAGATTAATTAAAAAACCCTGATGGTGGATGGCGCTGAGCTCTTCAAAAACATTGGAAAATATAAAGGAAAGGGTGCGCTGACCGTCCCAGGTTCCTTTTCGTCCCACAAGCCTTTCCTCAAAGGATTCCACACGAATGAGAAGCACCTCGAAGCGGTCGGAGAGCAGGGTAATGCCATGGTATGTAAATGCGTCCTCCTCACCCTCCGGCTCCTGTATCATAACACCCTGAAGGGCGCGAAGCAGAAAGTCCTCCCGAAGCGCACGCTTTTCCGTGCGAATCCGGCTGGAAAGGAGATGATTTTCCTCCAGGGACTGCCGAAGGATCTGGTCAATGAATTCCATTTCGTTTTCCTTCTGCCCGTCATAGGTGCGGCTTGTTTTGCTGCGTATTGTTAAAAGCAGAGAGATAATGGGGTGAAAGCTGCGCCGTGCCAGAACCACCGCCACACCCGCGCTTATAAGCATGCAGAAAAACAGGCTGACAAGGCAGATGGCGCGAAGCGTGTTCAAACGGCTCCAAAAGGAGGAGGTGGGTGTCAGGGAGGCATAGGTGCAGTTTAGAATATTGGAATCAAAAAGCTGAACAACGTACTGCTTTCCCCCGATGGTTTCCTGCTTCGGTCCCTGGCCCCGGATGGCCTCCAGGTTCAAAGGGCCTGGAAGGTCCTGAAAGCCTGCCAGCTTTTGACCGTTGCCGTCAAATATGAGCAGAATGCTGTCCTGCTGAAAATCGGCGCTTTTAAGCATTTCCTCCAGCACGGAGGGCTTTAAAACCAGGCAGACGCTGATATTGGGCTTTCCCAGCTCATAGTCCGAATTTTGGGATAAAACCATGGCCAGACTTGTCCCGGCCGCGCTGTCCCCCAGGGAGATAAGCTGGGGGGCATTGGTTTTTTCCCGTGCAACGGCGGAGCGAAAGTCATCTCTGCTGCCGTTAAACAGCATGGCGTAATAAACGGAGAAGTACTCCTCCATGGAGAGGCTGGAGTTGGCGGCGGAAATAACGGAATCCGATTCCCAGCAGTACACAAAAAGGTCGGACAAAATATCCGTAGGCAGGCTGGAAAGCGCGCGGCGGGCCTCATGAACACTGTAGGCGTTTTCAATTGCGGGAAGGCGGGTCCTGCGGGCCTGCGCCTTCACAGAGGTATTGTTCAGAGCCTGAAAAGCGGTGTGTTCCATTTCCGACAGGCGGGAATCCACAACCTTAAAAAACTGGTGGAGGCTGTTGGCGCTGGAATTGAGAATTTCCTCACGAACGGTATGCTCCGCCGTAAAATAGGTTAGCAAAACGGTTAAAAACGGAATGAGAAGAACAATGGCATAGGAAATCAGAAAACGACGAAAAAAACTTTTCCTTTTAAAAAAAAGATTCATGAAGCCCTCCCTTATCCTGATATCCTTGAGGAGTGAAAAAGGCATGCAGCCGACTTTCATTATAGCAAGATAATGCTTTTTGGCAATTGTCCGGCTTGTACTTTTGACAAACAGGCAGTAAATTTTAGAAACAGGCATTAAAATGTCCGTTTCAGGCACCGGATTTTAGAATCGGCTTCTGTTTTTTGATGGGTGCAATCGTTAGAATGATGTCATTCCTTCCGGACGGAAGTAATTCCGTCGAGGAAAATAAGCTACATTATAATCGGAGGTTTATGTATGAAAGCAAAACAGCTTCTCGCAATTCTGCTGACCTGTGCAATTACCGCCGTCATGCCGGCTTGCGGCAGTACCGGCGGCACGAGCCCGGCCACAAGCGGCCAGAGCAGTACGGAGCCCTCACCCGGCACCCAAGAGTCCTTTAGCGGATATCCCGTGAAATCAGATGTGACTCTGACCATGTGGAATCCTCAGGTAGCCGCTTTGCATTCCTCGTATACAAGCTACACGGAGTCGCCCTTTCATACGGGGCTGGAAGAAAAAACAGGTATAAAGGTGGACTGGCAGTTCCCGGCAGTGGGAACCGACCGCGCCCAGGCCTTCAATCTTCTTCTTGCCAGCGATACCCTTCCCGATATTATTGTTTACACGCTGTTTGCCAATGCCCAGCAATATATTGACGACGGCATCCTGCGCGATTTGAGCGAGGCAATGCCCCTCTATTCGCCTAACTACTGGGGAATCCTCCAGAGTAATGAGAGGTTTGATAAATCGGTAAAAACAGACGCAAGCCAGTACTGGGGCTATGGCAGCTTCCGTGAAACGCCCTGGGCGGCCACTTATTCAGGGCCAGTTGTCCGTACGGACTGGCTTCAGGAGCAGAATCTGGAAATGCCCAAAACCATAGGGGATTGGGATACGGTTCTCAGAACCTTTAAGGAGGCCTACGGCGCTCAAATGGCCTTTGCTACCGGCCGTACCAACCCCGGCTTTGCCTCCGCCTTCGGCGCGTATACCACCTTCACTGTCACCAATTACGTTGACGACAGCGGAAAGGTACAATACGCCATGGCCCAGCCCGAGTGGAGAAACTATATGGAGCAGCTCAATAGCTGGTACAAGGACGGCCTCATTGATCCCGATTCGGTCACACTGGATGATGCCGGTATGCGCAGCAAGACTCTTAATAACAAGTGCGGCGTATCCATTACGGCCATCAGCCAGCTGAGCAACTGGATCAAGGACGCGTCGTCTGAGAATACGGGGGCTGTATGGGGCGGTGCGCCCTATGTGCCTCAAAAGGAAGGTGAACCCCTTTGCACCATCCAGGGTGAGGATACCATTTCGGTTTATGCGGCCGCCATCACGACCAGCTGTCCTGAGGATAAGCTGGAGCTGGCCATGCGCTGGCTGGACTACGGCTACACTGACGAGGGCTTCTTATACTGGAATTACGGAAATGAAGGCGAATCGTACACCATGACGGACGGCAAGCCCGCCTATACGGATCTTCTGACCAAGGATCCGGAAGGAATCAGCCTTGCTCTCTCCAAATACATCGGCACCGGAGGTACAGGCCTTGCCGTACAGGCTGAGGGCATGGTCCGTCAAAAAAATGCCCCCGCCGCAGTGGAAGCGGTGGATACCTGGACCAGCCAGGAGAATGAGCTGTTTTTACATATGTATCCTGCCGGGGTAAGCCTGACAACGGAGGAAAGCTCCGAGGTGAGCGCTCTTGCCGCTTCCATCAATACCTACGCCTCCGAAATGGCGCTGAAGTTCTTTTTAGGTGAAGAACCCCTGGAGCGGTTTGACGCCTTTGTGGACACCCTGAACGGCATGGGCCTGCCCCGAATGTTGGAAATCTACCAGGCGGCTTACGACCGGTTTACGGCCCGCTAATGCTTTAAGCTTTGTCCCGGCGGATTTTCCGTCAGCGGAGGGATTGCCTTCATTGGCGGAATCTGCCGGGTATTTAATTTATTGCCGTAAAGGGGGCCAATTCATGCAGCTTTCAAGGGCGTCAGCCTTAAACCGGAACAGAAAATACAGCTTTTCGCGGCTTTTATCCCGGGACTTCAAGCAAAATAAATGGAAATACCTCATTGTTATACCGGTTCTTATTTATTTTATTCTCTTTGCCTATAAACCCATGTACGGGGTTATCATTGCCTTTATGCGCTACCGTCCCGCACTGGGGATTTTTAACAGTCCTTGGGTGGGGCTTCAGCAATTTGAAACCTTTTTCAAGGACATCTATTTCTGGAGGCTTTTAAAAAATACCTTCAGCATCAGCGGGCTTTCCATACTTTTCGGCTTCCCCGCGCCTGTGATACTGGCGCTGCTTCTTAATGAGATTCGATGCCGGTGGTTTAAACGAACGGTCCAGACCATTTCCTACATGCCCTATTTTATATCCATGGTGGTCCTGTGCGGGCTTTTAAAGTCCTTCTGCCAGACCGACGGTGTTTTTAACGATCTTATTGCCGCCCTGGGTGGCACAAGAGCCAATCTTTTGTCGGACAAGAACCTGTTTTACGGTATCTATGTGGGATCGGGCATATGGCAGGGTATCGGCTGGGATTCCATCATTTATCTGGCCGCTCTGGCGGGCATTGACCAGGAGCAGTATGAAGCGGCCCATATTGACGGGGCCGGACGCTTCCGGCAGATGTTTTCCATAACCCTGCCGGGACTTATGCCCACCGTTACCATTTTATTTATCCTCCGGATGGGAGGCATCCTCAATGTGGGCTTTGAAAAAATCCTGCTGCTGTACCAGCCTCTTACCTATGAGGTGGCGGATGTCATCTCCACCTATGTTTACCGCAAAGGTATACTGGAGGCCAATTACAGCTATTCCACAGCAGTCGGGCTGTTTAATTCACTGGTCAATATCTGCTTTCTTATGGCTACCAACGCCATGGGCAAACGCGTGAATCAAACCGGTCTGTTTTGACGCCGAAGGAGGATTTCCATGAAAAAGAGAAGCCTGGGAGACTGGCTTTTTGACAGTGTAAACCTGATGTTTATGCTGGTGCTGGTCTTAGTAACCCTGTACCCCATGTACTATGTGCTTTGTGCGTCGGTCAGCGACAACACCTACCTGGTATCCCATCCCGGGGTTCTTTTCCGCCCTCACGGGCTGACTCTGGGGGCCTACCGGATGACCTTTCAGCACCCGCTCATTGGCAGCGGGTACCGGAATATTCTCATTGTTCTGGGGGTGTCCCTGCCGCTTAATCTCCTGATGACTCTTTTCTGCGGTTATTTTATGGCAGCTAAAAATGTTCTGTTTAAAAAATACATTGTGTTTTTTATGATGCTTACCATGTTCTTTTCCGGAGGACTTATTCCGGGGTATCTCAATATCCGTTCTCTGGGACTTTTCAATACGCTCTGGGCACTGATCCTGCCGGGATCCCTTTCCCTCTACAACGCCATTATCTGCAAAACCGCCATTGAAGGCATTCCCGACGGACTGGTGGAGTCGGCCTATATTGACGGAGCCAATGATCTGATTATCCTGTTTAAAATAATCACCCCACTGATTATGCCTACAACGGCAGTTCTTCTTCTTTACTATGGCGTCGGCCACTGGAACAACTGGTTTACCGCTTCCATTTACATCACCGACAGCCACCGCCTTCCCATACAGAATGTTCTGCGGGCGCTGCTAATAGCAAACTCAGAGGTTCTGGGCAGCGGGGAGATTGTGGGGGACGAATACGACAGCTATGCGGAGACCATTAAATACGCCGCCATTATTGTCACTACCCTGCCGGTATTGTGCATTTATCCCTTTTTACAGAAGTATTTTGTCAAAGGCGTGATGATTGGCGCCGTCAAGGGATAATAGGGCTTTATTGAGCGGCAGCCATAAATTCTTACTCATAGCGCCTTAGCCCTCAATTCCCATTATAGCGCCGGAAATCTGTCGTTGTAGACAGAAGGGGACAATGGTATACTGTACCCAAAATCGATCAGGAGGATATCCCCATGAAGGAAAGCATTGCTGTCAGGGTCCGGCCCCCGTATCTGGGTGTGGCCTATTACCCTGAGGATTGGCCTGAAGCTCAGATTGACTATGATATCTCAATGATGAAAAAAGCTGGCATTACGGTGGCTCGTATCGGAGAGTTTGCATGGCATAAAATGGAGCCCAGGAGAGGCGAATACGACTTCAAGTGGCTCCATCGGGTGGTGGAGAAGCTCTATGAAGCCGGAATTGCCGTGGTGATGGGAACCCCTACAGCCACGCCTCCGCGCTGGCTAACAAAGCTACATCCGGATATGCTGGTTCTTAACGAAAACGGAATGAAGACCGTTCATGGCGGAAGGCGGCACTGCTGCTCAAATAACCCTCATTACCGGGAATACAGCGCTTTAATTACCGAGGCTCTGGCTAAGGAATTCGGGTCCGATCCCAATATTATCGGATGGCAGATCGATAATGAAATTTATACCTTTGGCAACGGCTGTTTGTGCGAGCATTGCCAACAGGCCTTTTATAACCGGCTGAAAGCAAAATTCGGGGATATAGACGGGGTTAACAATGCCTGGAACCTCAACCTGTTCAGCCAGTGGTATGATTCCTTTGAGGATATCCCGGCTCCGGCCAACGCCTGGCATAACCCTCATTTGATTATGGAATGGCAAATCAGCCAGAATGAAAATCATGTTGATTATGTGGCCATGCAGGCGGATATCCTGCACAAATATACCAAAGCTCCCGTAGGAACGGATACCATGCCCTTTAATGGCATGGACTACCGGAGGATGTATGAGAAGCTGGATATCGCCCAGTTTAACCATTACAATACTCCCGAAAATCTGTACTGCTGCGCTTTGTGGTTTGATTTTCTGCGTACCCTGAAGGAGCAGCCCTTCTGGAATACGGAAACCGCTTCCTGCTGGAACGGAAGTACATCCATATATCAATCCATTAAGCCGGAAGGCTACAACCGGGTGAATTCCTGGCTTCCCATTGCTTTGGGGGGCGAAGCCAATATGTACTGGCTCTGGCGCACCCACTGGGCAGGACATGAGCTGACCCACGGCTCGGTGCTGGATTCAACAGGAAGGCCCATGCATATTTTCGGAGAGGTAAAGGAAGTTTCGGACGGGTATGAGAAAACCGCTGAGTTTATCACAAAATCAAGGGTTAAAACCGAGGTAGCTTTTCACTTTACCTCACTTAATTGGAATATGATGGAATCGCAGTCTCTGGTGGGGGGCGTCAAATACATGGACGCGGTAAATACCTGCTATAAGCCGGTTATCGACAGCGGCCTGCGGCCTGATGTGGTGGATGCGGTTCAGGATTTATCGGGATACAAATTGATTTTTTCGCCGTTTATGATGACGCTGGAAGAAGCGGATCTCCCCACCAGAATAGGCGAATGGGTTAAAAACGGCGGGACCTGGGTGGTTGGCCCCTTATCCGATATCCGCACCGCCAACGGCACCCGTTACACCGAAAACTATCTGGGAACGGTTGAAAAGCTGACAGGTGCGAAATGGCTATACGGAATTCCCGACACGGAAGGCAATATCAAAACCATGTGGCTTAACGGCGACACCTTTTCCGGAGGCACCTGGTACGATGTGTTTGACGAGGAAGAAGAAAATGTACTTGTTAATATCACAAAGGGCCACAGCGCCATTAACGGCAAGGCCACCGTTATTGTCCGCCGCGTGGGCAAGGGGACGGTCTTTATAGTGGGTACCCTTCCTTCCCATGAGGATATGAAGAAAATCATTGCCGGTGCCTGTGAAGCTGCCGGTATCCCATACGGAATGAGTGAGGGCTCGGTTATCGCCTCGCCCCGGGCCGGTGAGGAAAACGGGCTTATTCTCATTGAGTACGGCAATCAGCAGGGGGCCTATTACCTCCCCTGTGAAATGACCAATCTCCTCACCGGAAAACGACACAGCGGAAAATATGAGCTTTCTCCCTATGAAGTGGCTGTTTTTAAGGCCTAATCAAGAAACATAGCCCGGAGCTCTTCAAAGGAAAGGCTTTGATCCGGTTCTTCCCTGCATTGGGCAGCGTAGCGGAGGAGGCTGTTGTAATACTGGCGAACCTCCGGCTTATGAAGGCGGCTTTTTACCTCGCTTGCGGAAACAATTAAACGGCCTGGGCCTGCGGAAACTTCAAACAAAAGGCCCAGGCTGTTATTTCTTGAAAAATTGTCTATAACCCGCACGATGGGACGGAGCTTTTCCGAAAAGCGGTCCAGGAGGATGGGGCGGGCATTGAAGCAAAGGCCGTGCCATTGCCACTGGGCATATTCCCGGGTTGGAAAGGCATCAAGTGCCGGGTGAAGGGAATCAATAAGAAGCCCCATGGTTCCGGGAGCAGGGGGAAGGCCTTTTTTTTGGGTCCCCTCGAGGAACATGGGATAACACCAGAAATCAGTGGCAAAGAAGCCCGGCAAACTGTATTGCTCCGAAGCCGAAGCGGTAAAGAGCACCACGGTTCTGCCCTCTTGGAGGGCTTGCACCACTTCCTCCGAATAGAACCAGGCCACAAGGACCTCCCTGTCAGAGGCAAGCTCCGCCGACGGATACAGCCACAGGTCATAAGCGGTTTGGAGGTGCCCCAGGGTAAGCGTGAGCCGGGCCTCACAAGGCTCCGTCACCGGAGGAACGGCAAAGGAAAAGGAGGCTCCCTTTGTTAAGGCCCCTCTGGGAGCCGTCACAGAGTCCGCAGTGCAGGAGTAAAGCAGGGTGTTTTCACTGTGCAGCGTGAGAAGCAGCTCCCCCTCCACCGGTTGAGCTCCGAAATTATATAGGAGCACCTCCAGTTCAAGGGTGTCCCCTTCGGCGTAGGTATAGCGGGGAAGCTTTGCCAGGAGCACCTGGGGCGCGCAGAAGCGGCGCCATTCTTCCTGCGAAACGAGTCCCTTGGAGCGGAAAAAGCTGTCCAGTATTCCCACCAGAGCGGTTCCCTGCCCAGGAAAATCCTGGAGTCCCAGCATTTGGAAGCCGGTCATGCCGGGAGTGCGCAAAAGGGCTTCAATATCCTCACGGTAGCATTGAAGGGCAAGCCTGCCGGAGGCCTCAAAAAAGGCTTCCGCAAGAGGGGTGAGCCCTTTTTGCTGTAATTCTTTTTCCAGCCGGTTAAGAACGGTGGGATACAAGGGCCCTGTATAATCGTCCCTTTCATCCAGCCGGGGGAAGATTTGGAACTGGCCGGTTTCGTGGGCAATGAGGGGGATGGGGGAAAGTTCAAGAGCCTCCGTATAGTCTGCGGAGGCGGAGGGGGTGTCCCCTGTTTGAATATGACCCAAAGGCAAATCCGCATGGGCAAAGGAGCCTCGGATATTGTGGCTCTTATCGGTGCGCATCATAATCCAGCAGTCGTCAGAGGGAATACACAGGGGATCTCCCAGAAAATTATTGGCTCCCTGGGTATATACCTTATCGGCTCTTAAGCTCCGGCACAGGCTGATCAGGTCCTTGAAGCAGGCGGGATCGCCTGTCATTTCATTGCCCACGGCAAAGATGAAAAAGGAAGGGTGATTGCCGAATTCCTTTAAAAGCTTTATGGACTGGTCATACAAAAAGCTGTTTAATACAGAGTTGTGGCGGGGATGGCCTTCCGGGTAAAACCTGGTGCCGAAGCAAGGGAGCTCCACCTGCAAATACATCCCCAACCGGTCGGCCGCCTCAAAGGCCGCCTCTGGAGGGCACCAGCTGTGAAAACGGTAATGGTTGAGCCCATAAGACTTCATCTGCTCTAAAAGGGCCAGCCAGGCGGAAACGGTGGTGGGGCAGGCGCCGGTTAAGGGAAAAATAGCACAGTCCACCGTACCCCTTAAAGAAACAGGCAGTCCGTTAACCTTGAGGCAGCGGCCTTCCTTTGCCACTGTCCGGAAAAAGCCTCTCAGCGACAGCGTTTGCTCTTCCAAATGTAAGGAAAGCATGTAATACACCGGGTTAAATTCATCCCAAAGGCAGGGCTTCAGAACCGGGAGGACAAGGGTATGCTCCGAAATTCCGGTAGGAAGGCTCAGTGTTTCCTGCTGGGTATCCGGACAATAGATTTTTCCGGCCCCTTTTGGCTGAGCGTTTATTGCAAGCCTCTGCTGACAGGCCGGTCCGGTGTTTTCTAGTGTAAGCCGGATGTGGAACAGCTTCTTTTCAGGATCGCCTGTAACCATACCCTGTATCATGTGTACAGGCGGCAAAGCCTTGAGCAGTATCTTGCCAAGAATACCGTTCCAGTTGGTCTGGGTGTGATCCGTGTACTGGTGGCCGCTTATGAGTTCGTCCGGGAAGTGGGGATCCTTTTTAAGGTCATTATTCACTTCAACAACCAGCGTATGCTTTCCGGGAGTCAGCGCCCGGGTTAAATCGTAACTCTGTGGAATAATGGTTTCACCGGAGGACCCCGTTAACAGGCCGTCCACAAATACCCGGGTAAGCTTAGTCCTCTCCATATAAAGAAAAATCCGCTTTCCCTGCCATTCTTCGGGGATAGCCACTTCCTTTTTATAAAAGGCGCTGCCGGTGTAGGGCCTCACCCGGCTCAAATAGCGAAGCTCGCTTCCGTCAAGGCTCCACTCTCCCTTGCAGCTTATTTCTGTTGTGGATGGAAGAAGAATGGAATCGTCAAAGCTTTCAGGGTAAGAAGTATCAAGAGCCAGGCCCCATTGGCCGGATAAATTCATCTCCATGAGAATCCCTCCAAACAAGCATAGAACCCATACACCTAAAAAGAATGCAGGGCTGAAATCTGGTTTTATTCTAGATCACCGGCCCTGTCAGGTACAATGCTTTGTCCCCAATAGGGCAAATTCTTGAAAGAGATGAGCAGTTTTCTTTAAAAGAGGTTACATGGAATGCGCCCGATAGGCTTTTGGGGTAAGCCCTGTTGCCTTTTTGAAGGTTGTACAGAAGCTGGCTTCGCTATTAAAGCCACTTCTAAAGGCTATTTCCTTAATAGGATAATCCGTGGTTTTAAGGAAGAACCTTGCCAGATCCACCCGGGCTCTCAGGATATATTCATGTGGGGTGTAGCCGGTTTCCTTTTTAAAAACCCGTGTAAAATAGAAGGGGCTCAGGGCTACTCTCCGTGAAAGCAGATCAAGGGACAAAGCCTGGTCCGCGTTTTCCGATATATAAGCCAGGGTATCTTCCACTGCATGGGTTTGGCTTTTTTGGGGAGAGGTTTCGTTAACGCAAAGGATAAGCTCGGTAAAAAGGTCGGTAAGAAATTTGGAGAGCAGGGCCTCGTTTACCTTGCTTTTTTCGTGAAAGGCATCAAAAAGCTTCTTCAGGCACCTTTCGGCTGAATAGGGATTTCTTGGGAAAAGGGTGATGCCTTGCTCGGTGACGGTCTCAAAATAGGGCCTTGCCAGGATTCCGTCAAAATGCACCCAATAAATTTCCCAACGGCTCCAGGTATAGTATTTGTGAGGCCGGTAGCAATCCATGAAAAAAAGTGATCCGGCCTTCAGCAGCACGGCTTTACCATCTTGCTCCACATAACCGGTTCCCGATTGGACATACAGAATTAAAAAGCTGTTGTAGTTCTGACGATCCACACTGTAGCGCTCATTGCAATGATAATGGCCCGTGCATAGAACATAAAAAAACATTTTTCTGGCCTGGGCGCTGGCGGTATGAAAATAAACGTGGGAGTTCTCCAGAACACCGGGATAAGTTTCCTTCATATAAACCCCTTTAAACGCCTCTTTGACCGAAAGGCGGCTATGTGAGAGCAATTTTGTGAAAATCTGAACTATTGCCATTATACTTCTCTCAGGTTTACCAGTCAAACCAGCATAATAGTATGATTTTAGAGAAGAGCAATTTTTTTAAACAAGTGAGCAATTGGCGGTAATGGGTTTTTTATTCCCTGTGATACCATTTAAATAGAGTGGACGAAGGGAGGAACAGGAATGAAGCTTACAGAAAATCAGGTGCGAATATGGGAAGAGGTCATTCTCATCCCTACCTATGAGGTTGGGGAGCCGGATAAAAACCCTATGTTTCTGGAAAAGCGGGTTTATCAGGGCAGCAGCGGCAAGGTATACCCTTTTCCTGTTATAGATAAGATTTACAATGAAAAAAAGGATAAAGCCTATAAGGCTGTCTGGCTTGAGAATGCCTATTTAAGGGTTATGGTTCTGCCTGAGCTGGGGGGCAGAATTCAAAGGGCCTATGATAAAACCAACGGCTATGACTTTGTGTATTACAATGAGGTTATTAAGCCCGCTCTTGTTGGGCTCACAGGTCCCTGGATATCCGGGGGTATCGAGTTTAACTGGCCTCAGCATCACAGGCCCACCACCTTTTCGCCAGTGGAATACCTGCTTTGTGAGAATACGGACGGCAGCAGAACTCTTCGTATAAACGAAACGGATCGGATGTATGGGACAAAAGCCATGGCAAGCATTACCCTGTATCCAGGCAGAGCCTACATTGAAATCAAAGGCCAGCTCTACAATCCTACCGATTTGCCCCAGACCTTCCTTTGGTGGGCCAACCCGGCGGTTGCCGTCAATGACCAAACACAGAGCATATTCCCTCCGGATGTCCATGCGGTCATGGATCACGGAAAACGGGCGGTATCAAGGTTTCCCATTGCCACGGGGGAGTATTACAAGCAGGATTACAGTGGAGGTGTGGACATTTCCCGGTATAAAAACATTCCGGTTCCAACCTCCTATATGGCCTATCATTCGGATTTCGATTTTGTTGGGGGCTATGATGAAGGCGTTGAAGCGGGTATTCTCCATATTGCCGATCATCATGTGTCTCCCGGCAAAAAGCAGTGGACCTGGGGGTGCGGTGATTTTGGCCGGGCCTGGGACAGGAATCTTACTGACGAAAACGGCCCCTATATTGAATTGATGACAGGCGTCTTTACCGACAACCAGCCGGATTTCACCTGGCTTAAGCCCTTTGAGGAAAAGTGCTTTACCCAGTATTTCATGCCCTACAAAAAAGCGGGAGCTGTGAAAAACGCCAGTACAGAGGTGGTTTTGAACCTGACTGTTAAAGGGGAGGGCACCCCGGGAGGAGAAGCCCGGATTTGTGTGTATGCCACCTCTTTCTATGACAGGTCCATCACGGTCCTTACAAAAGGTAAAGATGAGCTTTACAGGAAGGAAGGAATTCTTTCTCCCAACCATATTCTGGATGATACCCTTGAGATAGGGGAGGCAAAAGCCCACGAGCTGACACTTTCGGTTTACGATGCACATGGAGGGCTGCTTCTTAGTTACACCCCCGCCATTGCTGAGGTACAGCCCATGCCCCAGCCGGCTAAAGCTCCCCTTAGCCCGGAGCAGATTCTTACCTGTGAAGAGCTCTACCTGACCGGACTTCATCTGGAGCAATACCGGCATGCCACCTTTCTGCCCGATCCCTATTACCTGGAGGGCCTTAAAAGGGATCCGGAGGACAGCCGCATCAACACGGCCTACGGCCAGCTTCTTTTAAGGAGGGGCCTTTTTAAGGAAAGCGAGGAATGCTTCCGAAAGGCTCTAATTCGCCTTACGTGGAAGAACCCCAATCCCTATTCCGGGGAGGCCTTTTATTACTTGGGCCTGAGCCTTTTGTACCAAAACCGGGACCATGAAGCCTATGATGCCTTTTACAAAGCCACCTGGTCCAATGAACAGCAGGAAATGGGCTTTTACTATCTGGCGGTTCTTTCCATGGGGAAGAGCCGCTATGAGGATGCTTTGGAGCAGGTAGAGCGGAGCCTGGTTAAAAACAGCTCCAATATACGGGCGCGGGGCCTTAAAGCCCTGATATTAAAGGCGTTGGGACGTGATACGGAGAAGGAAGCCTGGCTCAGTGAGAATTTGGAGATCGATCCCTTTGATTACCTGTCACGCTTTGAGAAATTTGGGAAGGGAGATGCCTTTACACGCGGGCTTATGGCTCATAACCCCCATATCTGCATGGATGTCGCTTCCTCTTACGCCCTTTATGGCCTTTTCCATGACGCGCTGGCCGTCCTTGATGGGTGCAAAGCCCCAAACTCGCTTCTTGCCTATTATTCGGCCTGGTACTCCCAACGGGCGGGTGACGAAAAGCTCAGCCAATCCTGGATGGCCCGTTCCTCGGCCCTTAGCTCACATTATTGCTTTCCCAATAAGCTCCGGGATATTGAGGTGCTGGAATACGTTATGTCCGTCAACCCGGAGGACTCAAAAGCCCCCTATTACCTGGGGAATCTCTGGTATGACAGGCTTCAGTATGCCAGAGCTAAAAGGCTGTGGGAAAGGTCTGCCAGGCTCAATGCCTCCTTCCCGACAGTCTGGCGAAATTTGGCCCTGCTTTATTACAACAAAACCAGGGAGCCGGAGAAGGCAAGGCAGGCACTGGAGAGAGCCTTCGCCCTGGATAAAACCGATGCCCGTGTTTTCCTGGAGCTGGATCAGCTGTATAAAAAGCTGGGAATACCGCCGGAAGAACGTATTGCCCGGTTTGAGGCCAACAAGGATACCTTCATAAAGCGGGACGATTTGTGGGTGGAGTACATCACCCTTCTTAACCTTCTTGGGTGCTATGAGGAGGCTCACAGACTGGCTGTGACCCATAAATTTCATCCATGGGAGGGCGGCGAGGGGAAAATTACTGCCCAATACACTCTTTCTCTTATAGAGCTGGCCAGAATAGCCTTACAGGAGGGAGCGCCCCAAAAGGCCGTCCTCTATTTGGAAAAGGCCCTGGTATTCCCCGAAAACCTTGGGGAGGGCAAGCTGGAGGGAGCAGCCGACAACGGTGTGCATTATCTCCTTGGTTGTGCAAAAGCCCTCTTGGGTGATGAAAAGGGAGCGGAGGAGAATTGGGAAAAGGCCTCAAAAGGCTCTCAGGAGCCTGCCGGGATGATGTTTTATAATGATCAGCCCGCCGATCTCATTTTTTATCAGGGACTGGCCCTTGACCGGCTGAACAGGAAAAAGGAAGCGTTAAGCCGCTTTAACAAGCTACTGGACTATGGCGAAACCCATCTTTTTGATAAGCCAGCCATAGACTATTTTGCCGTTTCCCTGCCTGATTTGCAGCTTTTCGATGAGGATCTAAGCCTGCGGAACAAGGCGCATTGCCATTACCTCATTGCCCTGGGAAGCTTTGGCCTGAACCGGTGTGAAAAGGCGCTTGCCGCCATCCGGGAGACGCTTTCCATCGATTGCGCCCATATGGGTGCCGTCCAGCATAAAAAGGTGTTTTTGCACCATAGCAGTGTTAGGCCCAATTAACAAGTAAAGGAAGCTTATAGTCACAGGAGGAAGAGAAAATGGATTATACCCTTGATTTAAGACATATTGCCCCGAAAAACATTTACAGCCTGTCCCCGTGCTTCAGCGGAAATCGGCCTGACGGTGAACGGTTATCCTTTACCAATTATTATATGGAAATAAACGGAAAGCCCTTTTTTGGAATCAGCGGGGAAATCCATTTTTCCCGTCTGTGGGAGGAATACTGGGAGGATTCGCTTCTTAAGGCGAAGGCCGGAGGGGTTAACATTGTGTCCACCTATGTTTTCTGGAACCACCATGAGGAGGAGGAAGGGGTTTTTGATTTTACAGGCCGCCGCAATTTGCGCTGTTTTGTGGAGCTTTGCAAAAGGCTGGGGTTTTATGTCATTGTACGTGTTGGGCCTTTTTGCCACGGTGAGGTGAGAAACGGAGGGCTTCCCGACTGGCTGTATGGAAAGCCCTTTGAGGTAAGAAGCCTTGATGAGGGTTTCCTTACCTGTGTAAGACGTTTGTATCATCAAATCGGAAAGGAGCTGAAGGGCCTGTTTTATAAGGACGGAGGCCCCATCATTGCAGCCCAGCTGGACAATGAATACATGCATTCCGCCGCTCCCTGGGAAATGACAACCGGTGTTTCCGGAGAATGGATGACATCGGGCACCGAAGGCGACGCTTACATGCGCCGTCTGAAGGAAATTGCCCTGGAGGAGGGCCTTGAAGCCCCTTTTTATACCTGCACCGGCTGGGGAGGAGCATCCACTCCGGAGGAGTTTATGCCTATGTGGGGCGGTTACGCCTTCAGGCCCTGGATCTTTTACTCCCACAAGGGGGAGCATCCGGCTACCGAGGAATACCTGTACAGGGACAATCACAATAATGCCGTCCCCAAAACCTATAATTTTGAACCCTTCTATAAGCCGGAAACCAGGCCCTATCTATGCTGTGAAATGGGGGGCGGCATGACCTGCTGCTACTATTACCGCTTTCAGCTCCCTTATGAAAGTGTGGATGCCATGGCCAATATTAAAATGGGCTCCGGCTCCAATATGCTGGGCTATTACATGTATCAGGGCGGCACCAATCCTAAAAGCAGGCGGGGGGTATACCTGAACGAAGGCCAGGTACCCAAGCTTTCCTACGATTATCAGGCCGCTTTAGGGGAGTATGGCCAGGTACGGGAGTCCTACCGCCGTCTTCGGACGCTTCACCTTTTGTCAAAAGCCTATGAAGAGGTTTTGTGCAAGTCCGGAACCGTGCTTCCGGAAGGCTCTCAGTATATCCGGCCCGAGGATGCCCTCACCCTTCGGTATGCTGTCAGAATGGATGAAAAGGGCAGCGGCTTTTTGTTTGTAAATAATTACCAGGATCATGCCCAACTGGCTCCAAAGGTAGGGGAGAGCGTCGTATTGGATCTGCCCGGCGAGAGGCTTACCTTTAGTGATGTATCCCTTGCACCGGGAGAAAATGCGGTTTTACCCTTTAATCTCTCAGTAGCGGGCCTCCTGCTGCGTTCTGCCAGCAACCAGCCCCTCACCGTCCTTACTGTGGAGGGAAAGGATTATGCTTTCTTTTTCACTCCCCAGGGAATGAAACCCTCTTACACCTTCCCGCAAGGCACTTCCATTGTGTATGAAACGGAAGGCTTTCATGTTTCATACGGTAAACTTGTGGAAGTGGACTGCCCCCATGGAATGTCGTCCTTTACGGCAGCGCAGGGGGATAAGCGGGTGGTATTTGTTACCCTTACCCGGGACCAGAGCCTTAACTTCAATGTGGCGGAGATCATGGGGCAAAAGGCTGTTGTTTTAACGGAGGGTGTGCTCATGGCCTCAGAGGACGGTCTTAAAATCGAGCACAACCAAAACAAGGTATCCCTTTCTGTATTTCCGGATAAAGGGATACCGCTTAATCAAGCAATACACCAGGGCTATGAAGGGCTTTTTGCCAGCTACCGCCTGGAATGCCCGGCATCGGCGCTTGATGTCCGGCTTTGCAAGGCAGGCCCTACGCGCTATGTGGCTCACTTTCCCCAATGGGAGCAGAAGGGGGTAAAGGATTTTCTTTTGCAGGTGGATTATCATGGCGATGTGGGTCAAGCCTTTATTGATGGGGAGCTGGTTGCTGACAACTTCTGCAACGGCGGTACTTGGGAGATTGGTCTGCGTGAATTCAAAGACCGTCTGGCAGAGCAGCCTCTGACCTTTTACATTACACCTCTGAAAAAGGGCAGCAATGTTAATGTGGAATCGGCTATGGCAGGGCGTAAGGAAGAGATGGAAGAGGCCGCCGGATTTATCAGGAGCTTAACTGCCAGGCCGATCTACCAATGGCAGGTGTAGGATAAGGGCTTATTCGTAGCTTTTAAGCTTTTCCTTAAGGCTTTGTACCTTGAGAAAGAGACTTATGAACCGAACCAGATACCACACAAGAAAAAGGGTGCAAGCGGCAAGTCCAATCAGTGCTCCGGTTTCCACAGGTAATTTAAAACGCATAAGCTCAAAATCATACATAAATTGTGCGCCTATTAAAAGAATAAAGAATAACCCAAAGATGATTCCCCAGAGGCTGTAGTTCAGCAGCAGGCTGTTATAGCGTATTTCATCCCTTGTGTCAGTATGTATTTCAAAGGGCTTTCCATCGTTCTTTTTTTCTATGATGAGTATTTCCTTGTTAATCATGCCGGGGGCTGTGGCAAACATAGCCCTTCCCCTGGCATAGGGACGCAGGGTTAACGCATGGGAGGCATAGCGGCCCAGGGCCAGCGGCTTTATATGGGTGGCTAAACCCAGATCCTTTAAAAAAGCCTGATAATCCGTAAGTTCTACCGGTGTCTTATCTGCCACAAATTGTACTTTGTACCTATATTCATTTGGCATGCAGGACTCGAAGGCATAGTCCAAAGGTGTTGCTTCAATAAGGCGAAAGCCTTTTCCCGACATATTATTAAGCCATTTCTCCTGTGAGGACAGTGCGTTGAAAAAATATCGAAACACCCGTTTTTTCATTTAGAATGACCTCCTTCACCGGCTATTTTAACAGCTGAATGATACACCTGACTCAGCCGCTTTATTTCGGTATTAACTATCTCTTTGCCTATGGCTGTGATGACATAATCCTTTTTTCTGGTGTTTTTTTCTTCGCCCCAACCCTCAAGCCAGCCCTTTGAAATTAAATTGTTGATGGCTCCGTAAAGGGTTCCGGGGCCAAGAACCACCCTGCCTTCCGTTTCCTTTTCGATGAATTGCATGATGCCGTAGCCATGATTGGGGGAATAAACCGCCAGCAGGACCCAGAGGGTTGTTTCCGTCAGTGCGCCTCCTCCAATATTGTCCCTGATAAAACCACCCCTTTTCTTAATGTAATTACTACGTTTACTGTAATATTAATATATCACTAAACGTAGTATTTGGCAATAGTTCTGTTCAAACTAAGCATTAGGATACTAAGGAGTGTGGATTGATGTCTGTTCCTTAAACAAACGCTATACGGCACAGGTTCTTAATAAAGTAAAAAAAGCTCCGGGCTTTCACCCGGAGCAATAGCTAAAGTGGAGTCAATATTAATGGAGTTAACATGATAATGGTACTCAAAAGAAGGTGGATTTGGTATTAAACAAACAATGGAATCAATGGAGTTCCTTCCAGGCCTCGAAGCGTTTTTCAACTTCCTTCCAGTTCACTACCGACCACCAGGCCTTAATGTAATCTGCCCGCTTGTTCTGATATTTCAGATAATAAGCGTGTTCCCAAACATCCAGACCAAGTAGGGGATAGAGACCGTCTGAAAGAGGTGTATCCTGGTTTGCCGAGGATAGAACCTCAAAAGTTCCGTTCTTATCCACAGCCAGCCACGCCCAGCCGCTTCCGAATCGGGTTAGGGCAGCTTTCTCAAAAAGCTCCTTAAAGCTGTCCAAGGTTCCGAATTTGGCCGTAATCTTTTCATGAACGGGACCGGTAGGACTGCCTCCCCCTTGAGGCGCCAGGACGGTCCAGAAAAGAGAATGATTATAATGGCCAC
>JAFADM010000194.1 GCA_023424865.1 Bacillota bacterium
AAATTTTATTTTACACCGGAGGCATGCCGCCGGTGATGTTCCCCTATTCCTTGACGGATCCCATCATGACGCCCTTGGCAAAGTATTTCTGCAGGAAAGGATAGACGCACATGATCGGCAGCATGACGACAATAAGGGTGGCGTACCTGAGGGACTCAATGGGAAGGCTCTTGATATCAAATTCTGCCGTGTTTCCCGAGGCATTCAGCGCCTGGGTGTTGGCCGACAGGACAATCTCCCGGAGAACCAGCTGAACAGGCCAATTCGCCTGCTTCCTGGCAAACATGATTGCGCTGAAATAGCTGTTCCAATAGCCCACCGCCGCAAAAAGGGCAATGGTCGCAAGGATGGCGGAGGAAAGAGGAAGCACGATTTTTATAAGGATGTAGGGCTCGCTTACACCGTCGACCTTAGCGGCTTCAATCAGGCTCTCGGGCAGGCTCCTGAAGAAATTAATCATAAGAATAACGTTAAATGCGCTTAACGCGCCGGGCAGGATCTGTGCAATGAGCTTATCATACATGCCAAGCTTGGTGATAAGGAGAAAATTCGGTATTATGCCCCCGTTAAAAATCATTGTGAACAGGATAAAGGTCATAATAAGCGGCTTGCCTCTCAAATTGGGCCTGGACAGAGGATAAGCCGTAAGTACCGTAAAGATAAGCGTCAGGATTGTTCCTGTGGTTGTGATGATAATGGTATTTAAGTAGCTGTTCATTAAAAGCTTGCTGTTAAAGACAAACACAAAGGACGAAAAATCCAGGTCGTAGGGAAAAAACATCCAGGGTGTCTGAGAATAGGATTTGTAGGTTGATATGGAAACAGCCGCGACATTGAGAACGGGATAGAGCATAACCAATGCCGTCAGGGTGACTATAAAGTATGAAACGATAGCAAAGCTTTTATCCGTTCCGCTGGATTTGATGGTGGCCGTATTGCTTAATTGCTTTCTCACCACAGTCCGCCTCCTCCCAGTTTTTTAGAAGAGAAATTTGTAATAAACAGCAGCACGCAGCCGACTACCGACTGAAAAAGCCCCACCGCCGCCGCAAAGCTGTACCGTCCCTCCCGAAGACCCACCTTATAGGTGTAGGTTTCAAATATCTCGGCAACCTCGCTTACAAGTGCATTGGACAACAGATAAACCTGCTCGAAGCCGTTGATTAAAATGGTGCCTGTTCTTAAAATGAGCATTACAACAATGGTACTCATAATGCACGGAAGGGTAACCGATTTAATTCTCTGGAACCTGGTTGCACCATCAATAACCGCCGCCTCATACAGGTTGGGGTCAATTCCGCTGATGGCCGCCATGTAAACGACCGTGCCCCAGCCGGCGCTTTTCCAGATATCCGTTGTCACAAGAATTGTCCGGAAGTATTGGGGAGTTGTTAAAAAGGGAATCGTATCTTTTCCCATGGCTTTTAGTATATGATTGAAAATACCGCTTGACGGGGAAAGGAGATTGTATACCATTCCTATGATAACCACCCACGAGACGAAATGAGGAAGATACATAATGGTTTGCATGCTCCTCTTGTACCTGTGCTTATTCATTTCATTCATTAAAAGGGCCAGTATAATGGGAATGGGAAAGCCCCAGAGCAGGCGGTACAGGCTTATTATCAGGGAATTGTAGAATATACGGTAAAAATCCGGATTCTTGAAAAGATATTCGTAATGTGCCAGCCCCACCCAGGGACTTCCCGTTATGCCCTTTACCACGCTGTAATCCTGAAAGGAAATAACTATGCCCACCATAGGCAGATACTTGAATATGAGAAAAAATAATAACCCGGGAATTAAAAAGACATATAACCAGTAATCGCGTTTTAAGGTTTTTATAAAAGAAAGCTTTAATGCAGGCTCAATGCCCTTTTTTTTCATTCTCCCTACGCACCCTCTCTCCAGTTGTTTGCATTGCCAGTCCATGTACCAACTTGATGCTATTGTACTTTAGGCTGTCTTTGCGCACAATTAGACAGATTCAAGGAAATAGGCAGGGTATTTTGCGTTATTTCCGGGTATGAAGAAAAGGGGGCTTAAAGGGTAAGAGCCGTTTAAGTTTTTGGTAGGACAGTTTCAACCTTGAGGCCTCCATACACGCTTCGATCGAATCTCAGATTGTACTCCTCACCATAAACAAGCTTGATTCTCTGGCTCAGATTAACCAGTCCGACATGCTCATTTGCGTAAATAAATTCCGTATTGTTGTATTTGTAGTTGAAATGCCGCAGTTCTTCTTCGCTTAAGCCTATGCCGTCATCCTCCACCGAGACGGAGACAAAAGCGTTCCCGGTGGAGCGGATAACGACATAAATATTACCCTCGCCGCATTTGGGCCTTATGCCATGGGTTATACTGTTTTCAACAAGAGGCTGGAGGGTCAGCTGCAGCATTTTGCAGTCCAGCACCGCTTCCTCCACGGTGCAGTGGCAGCATAGCCCTTCCCCAAAGCGCAGCCGCTCCATTTCCATAAACTTTTTTATGTACTCCGTCTCCT
>JAFADM010000238.1 GCA_023424865.1 Bacillota bacterium
TCCCCCATGGCCGATGCGGCCCGCTTTATACGTACGGAAATGCTGGAGGTAATGAACAGCGATTACATAGAATTTGCCCGGGCCAAGGGCATGGGCGAGCTGCGGCTGGTTTTAACCCACGGGCTTCGAAATGCTTTAATCCCCCTGGTAACCATTATCGGTCCCATGACGGTAAGCCTTATGACCGGCTCCCTTGTGGTAGAGAACATTTTTGCCGTTCCTGGTATTGGAGAGCAGTTTACCAAATCCGTGCTGACCAATGACTATTCCACCATTATGGCGGTAACCATTCTCTTTTCAGCCCTGCTGGTGGTTGTTATTTTTCTCATGGATGTGCTCTACCAGCTCATTGACCCAAGAGTACGAGTAGTAGGAGGTGAGAAAGCATGAGCCTTAATCCGGACAATATTCCAGAGGAGCTGTTCCGTTTTAAAACCATTGAAGAAAAAGCTCAGGTATTGGAAACCCCTGCGGCAGCTGCCGGCTTTGCAAGGGATGCATGGCGCAGGCTCTCTAAAAACAAGGCGGCAGTGGTTTCCAGCCTTCTTTTGCTCTTAATTCTCCTTTTGGCTTTTCTGGCACCTGTCATCGCCCCTTACAACCCCAATACCCAGAACATTCCCCACGCCAACCTGCCTCCCCGCATTCCGGGTATTTCCGTAAACGGCTTAAACGGGTACATTAAGTTCCGGGGACAATGGGTTGACCGCTATGAGCTTGCAGGTGTGCCTGGGGATCAAAATTACTTTTTCGGAACCGACGAGTTCGGAAGGGATCTCCTTTCCCGAGTTCTTTACGGGACCCGCATATCCCTTACCATTGCCTTTATTGCGGCAGCTCTTGATTTAACCATCGGACTGGTTTACGGGCTTACCTCCGCGCTTAAGGGCGGTCTTACGGATAATGTGATGCAGCGCATTTTGGAGATACTTACCGGCATCCCCAGTCTGGTGCTGGTGGTGCTGATGCTTCTTATTTTCAGTCCCGGCCTCTTCTCCATCATCTTTGCCCTGGCTATATCCTCCTGGATACCCATGGCCCGCATGGTCCGGGCCCAAACTCTTAAAATTAAAAGCCTGGAGTATGTCCAGGCCGCCAGAGTGCTGGGTACCTCTTCCGTGGGCATAGCCCTCAACCATGTCCTTCCCAATATTGCGGGCATCGTGGTGATAAGGGCCATGTTCTCCATACCCGCAGCCATCTTTTTTGAAACCTTTTTAAGCTTTATCGGGGTAGGCATGAAAATACCCAACGCTTCTTTAGGAACCCTTTTAAACGGCGGCTATAAGGTATTTCGCATCTATCCTTATCAAATGTGGCTGCCCGCAGCCATTTTATGTGTCATCATGCTGGCCTTTAATCTTTTGGCAGACGGACTGAGGGATGCCCTGGATCCTAAAATGAAAGAGTGAGGACGGTTAATCGATAAATGTTATCCAAAAAAGATTTTGCTATTATAGACTTATACATTTGGAAAGGACGGAATGATTATGGCACGCGTGCGGCTGGAGGTTAAGAACCTGTCCGTATCATTTTCTACATTATCCGGAAGGGTTCATGCCGTGAGGAATGTAAGCTTTTCCCTCCTTGAAGGGGAAACCCTGGCCATTGTGGGTGAATCGGGAAGCGGAAAGACCGTTACCTGCCGTGCCCTGATGAGACTGCTTGCAAAAAACGCAGCCATCGACAAGGGTGAAATCCTTCTGGACGGCACGGACCTATTGCCCTTAAAAGAGAGCAGTATGCGAAAAATCCGGGGCAACGACATTGCCATGGTATTCCAGGATCCCATGACTTCCCTGGATCCTACTATGAAAATAGGAAAACAAATTGAAGAGGCCATAACCCTTCACCGCAAGGTAGGCCGCGGCCAGGCGCGAAAGCGCATGCTGGAGCTTTTGAAGCTGGTGGGAATTGAAGAGCCTGAACGACGCTGCCGGCAATATCCCCATGAATTCTCAGGAGGCCAGCGCCAGCGCATCGTTATCGCCATTGTGCTGGCTTGCGATCCAAAGGTTCTTATTGCCGACGAGCCCACCACGGCTCTGGATGTCACCATGCAGGCCCAGATTATCGATTTGCTGAAGGATTTAAAGAAAAAGCTTAACACCTCCATTATTTTTATTACTCACGACCTGGGTGTGGTGGCTAATGTGGCCGACAGGGTGGCCGTGATGTATGGAGGTAAAATTGTTGAAATAGGCTTATCCGACGAGGTTTTTTATGATCCCCGCCATCCTTATACCTGGGGCCTTCTCCAGTCCATGCCCTCCCTGGACGAGGGTATGACCGCTCTTTACAATATTCCCGGCTCTCCCCCCAATCTTCTTTCCCTCCCCGAGGGAGACGCCTTTGCCCCTCGAAATGCTTATGCCCTGGCAGTGGACGAACTTTATGAGCCGCCCCTCTTTAAGGTAAGCGAAACCCATTATGCGGCAACCTGGCTTCTAGATCCAAGAGCCCCCGAAGCTGTTCCGCCCAAGCTTCTAGAAAAACGCAGGCAGCACTATTTAGAGGGGGTGAAGAAAAATGCCTGAGGCACAAATCATCCTGGAGGCGGAGAACCTTGTCCATATTTACCCCACTGCCAGAGCCAATTTACGGGCGGTGGATCAGGTGAGCTTCTCCATAAGACAGGGCGAAACCTTTGGACTTGTGGGGGAATCCGGCTGCGGAAAAACCACTGCCGGGCGCATGATAGTAAAGCTTCTCGAGGTTACCTCCGGCACTATCCGCTATAAAGGCAGGGATATCTCTCAAATCAACCATAAAAAGGAGCAGATGGCCTTCCGGCAGGAGGTCCAGATGATCTTTCAGGATCCTTATTCCTCTTTAAACCCCCGTAAAAAGGTAAGGGATATTGTGGCCGAGGGCATGGATTCCCATCATATTTTACCTTCTCAAAAGGAACGAAACGAGCGTGTTACGGAGCTTCTAAACCTGGTGGGGTTAAGCTCACAATTTGCTTCCCGCTATCCCCATGAATTTTCAGGAGGGCAGCGCCAGCGTGTGGGCATTGCCAGGGCCCTGGCCCTGAGTCCCAGCTTCATTGTTTGCGACGAGCCCATATCCGCCCTGGATGTTTCCATTCAGGCCCAGGTGGTTAACCTTCTCAAGGAGCTGCAGCAAACTCAAAAGCTCACCTATCTTTTTATTGCCCACGATCTGTCCATGGTGAAATACATATCGGACCGAATTGGCGTCATGTATAAGGGAAGGCTTGTAGAGGTGGGGCCTTCAGATGAAATTTACAGTCACCCTGCCCATCCCTACACCAAAAGTCTTATTTCCGCCATTCCCCTTCCCGATCCCCGGTTTGAGCGGGAACGGCGGCGTATTCCTTACACACCGGAATTAAGAGAGGAAACGCCTTACACTCTCCGGGAGATTTCACCCAACCATTATGCGGCCTGCGACGAGCTGGGAAATTTCATGTAATTGAAAAAACCTCCGCCTTGATTGGTGGGTTTTCAGTTAAATATAAGGTCGGTTTAAATGTAAGTATTAATATAAGTACTAATAATAGAATCATTCAGGAGGATTTTAAAATGAGCAGACGTGAAAAAATAGCAGCTTATGTAGACGCTGTAGGAGATACCTATAAGCAAATTGCATTGGATATTCATGACAGGCCGGAGGTAAGCAATTACGAATTTTATGCCTGCAAGAGGCTCTCGGATCAGCTGGCCGAAAGCGGCTTCCAGGTACAAACTGATGTGGCCGGCCACCGAACGGGCTTTACCGCCTCCTATCGTTCGGAAAAACCCGGACCTGTTATAGTCTTTCTTGCGGAATACGATGCGCTGGAAGGCCTTGGCCACGGCTGCGGTCATAATCTCTTCGGAGCCACCTCCCTTCTGGCGGCGGCAGGACTTAAGCAGGTTATTGATGAAACCGGCGGAGAGGTCCGTGTGTACGGCACCCCCGGCGAGGAGGGCGGGGAAAACGGAAGCGCCAAGGGAAGCTTTGTTCGGGAAGGCTTTTTTAAGGACGTGGATGCCGCTCTTTGCGTACATCCGGGGAGCGGAAAGCACAGGCTCACAAGCAAAGCTCTGGCCTGCGCCCCGGTGGATATCGAGTTTTGGGGCAAGTCGGCCCATGCGGCTGCTGTCCCTGAAAAAGGCATCAACGCTCTGGATGCCCTTATCC
>JAFADM010000291.1 GCA_023424865.1 Bacillota bacterium
GTCCTCACCAGTTAGTCCTCACCAACTAATCCTCACCCAGCTTCAGGGCTTGATTAATATTAATACGGCGGACAATAACACCGAGAATGAGAAGTCCCAGTCCCAGCATCAAGCTCAGCCCTCCATATATTTTAAAATAATCCGATTCCTCGCCCCTCACAAGATAGGGCGGTACCTGCTCCTTCGCGTCGGCCAAAAGCTGAGTTAGGGGGACAAAAAGCTCCGAGGCCATGGTACCTATAAAAATACCTGCGGCAATGGCGGCTACCGAGACCAGAACTTGCTCACACAGAATCATATCGACGAGCTTGCTTTTGGAAAGGCCCATGGAACGCAAGATGCCAAACTGAAGGGTCCGGCCCTTAATGGCCAGGATCCAATAAATAAGAAAGCCTGTTCCGCTTATAACCATGGTAAAGAGAAAGCTCATGGTAAGAAAGCCGTTCATCCCCTGGATCATGGGATCATTTTTCATTTTAATAACCTGCTGAGAGGCGTCGGTAACACGGGTCAGACGTATATTGGCATCCTCAAGCTGCTTATAGATGTCGGCACTTTCAACGCCCGCTTCCTTTTTCAGCCAGACCTCATAGGGCTGAAGCTTCATCTGAGCGCTGACATGAGCGAAATTGGCCACCAGAAAATGACTCTGCCTGCCGCCGGCCAGGGATTCATAGGGATTATAGGTAACCCAATAAGGGACCGCTGCATACACCACGCATTCCAGACTGCTCTGATTGTCCCCGTACTGAATGAAAAGGGCATCCCCCGGAGTTAAACCAAGCTCCTCCATAAGGGATTCCGAAACCAGTACCGCCCGGGGATCGTCGGTCATAAGGTTTAAGTACTCATTTACATGATGGGGAAGAATATCGTTTCTTGACCATAGCGTCCTTCCGAATTCGTCAGGGATAACGGCCATAAGGGTGACATACCCTGCCGTTTTTCCGTCGGAACGGGCCGTGGCCGAGCGTTCCACCAGCACCTTTGTAGTCTGGGTTACCCCTTCCAGCTCCTCATACTTTTTAAAGTTAGGCTCAAAATAGTAAATGGGTTCATTTGAGACACCCGCTGAAGGGCCCTCACTCCCTTGCTCTCCCGTGTTGTTCCAGTATTCCTGAAGGGTAATGTCAGCTCCCACATTATAACGGATCCGATCCTCATTATTACTGTTTATGGTTCTCGCGGAGGTGGCGCTGAAAAGAGCATGGGAAACGGTAAGGATGAGAAATAGCATGAGAAAGGCGTTTTGCCTCCCCGAACGGGACACATTGATAAGGGAGGAATACAAAACAGGTGGCCAAAAACGCTTTCCAGCCCTGTAAATCAAGTTTACCAGCATGGGGTAGATTCTTAGAAAAAGGAGCCCGGCACCCAGAATAAAGAGTGTGGAGATAATAAACAGCAGCGGATCAATGGGCACATCCTTTGCCAGTACACCGGTGCTTAAAAGAAGCTCCTGGCGTTTATCATAGATGTATAGACCGTAGCCTGAAAGGGCCAGCAGAATAAAATCCAGAAAGAACCGGCACCAGAAGGGGGATTTGTTCACCCTTCCCTTGCTCTGCTTGTGCTTGACGATGGTGGTGCCTGCCGCTTTAAACACGGGCAGCAAAAGGGTGATGACAAACAGCGCGTAAGCGGCGCCCGCATACCCAAAAGCCCGCAAGGTTATTTTTGCAGGTAAGGCGGAACGGGAGACAAAGGCCATAAAGCCATCGGACATCCCCAGGACAAAGGTAAGCAGAAGGGCCAGAAAAGGCCCCGCGAAAAAGGCAAGCCCTCCAAGAATGAGGCTTTCGTAGAAATAGCTCCGAAGGATGTGGTGGTTGGAGGCCCCCCGGCTTTTAAGCACCGCGATTTCATTTTTCTCATAGTTCAGGGCCAAAGCCGATACCATGAAAATGTAGAAAACAAGTAAAAGCAGAACCGGGATTTCAAGAATCCATAAAAGCTGAGTCAGACTTTCCTTTCGCTCAAGGTATTTTTCCAAAAGACCGATAGCGGGGATGGAAAAGGAACCTGACTTAAGCTCTTCCTTTTGCCGGATAAGGGTTTTGGCCATTCTTTCCGTATCGCCCATGGCAAAGGCATCATAGTCCAGAGCATAAAACCAGGCTGCGTTGACATAGGTGAAGGGCTCTTCAACATAAAGCGTCCTGAAAAGCTCTTCATTAATCAAAACTGCTTCACGGTAATCTCCCAGCCGGGTGGAAGCCCAGTAAACTTCTCCGGGATCCTTGGGAACAAAAGTGCCTGTAATACGGCCTTTTTGATAATGGTTGTATTTGCTGCTGCGGCTGTAATAAATATCATAGACATTGCCAATGGTCAAATCATTGACAATTAAGGCCTCCTCCGTCACCAGCATATCCACGATGCCGTCCTTGTCGGGTTCTGGCCCCATCATGGTTCCGGCTTTGATGGTAATATGATCCTCCAAACCTGAAATGGCTGAAACTCCCAGGATCTTGCTTTGTTTCTTATTAAACTCAAGACCGGACCGCATAAAAAACTGGCTTTTAACAGAAAAGGTTCGAGTGCTGTCCAGAACGGATACGCCAAGCTCAGGAATATACCTGTTGGCGAAAAGATCGTCGTAGTAATAGTAGTTCCCCGATGAAAAATTGCCGTCCCGAAGAGTTACAAGGCTATCCATTTTAACAAAATATCTCCCGGGAAATATACCGCTGTCCTTCTGGTAATTCTGAAAATCCTTAATCAGCATTTTCTGAAGGATGG
>JAFADM010000366.1 GCA_023424865.1 Bacillota bacterium
ATTGATCAATCAGGAAACACAGGCGGCCTTTGTGCGGGGAGAAGAATGGGCGCTTGAAGCCGCCATTTGCGAATACAGCCGCCCATTGCTGCGCTACTGTGCAACCATACTGTGCCATACCGAGGAGGCAAAGGATGTCGTTCAGGAAACTTTTATCAAAGCTTACGAGAAAAGAAAGCGCTTCGATCCGAAGACCTCCCTCAATGCTTGGCTATACCGTATCGCGTATACTACCGCTGTTGATGCCGTCCGAAAGAGAAAGCGCAAAGCCGGGCTCATCTTCATTGGGAGCATAGCCGAGGATGGAGGCCGCGACGGCATATCGGAACCTTTGTACAGCATATTGCAATCCTTAAAGGTAATGGACAGAGCGCTGCTTTACGGCAGGGTATTGGAGGAAAAGCCTTACAAAGAACTAGCCCTGCACCTGAACTCATCGGAAACCGCGCTTCGGAAACGCTACGAACGTCTGATTCAAAGACTGGCGTTACGGTCTGAACTGAAGGAATCCTACACCATGATCCTCGAAAAGGAGTGTACGAAAAGGAGTGTATGAAATGAATATGGAACAAATTCGTGAACAGATGGAAGGCATTCAGATCCAGGAATTCATTGCCCCGCAGGATATACTTAACAAGATTCGGGTCCGCAGACAGAAGCGCAAGGTGAGGCTTCGGGGCATGGCCGTCGCCGCATCGCTGCTAATTGCCATCGGAGCGGTCCAATTTCAGCAGATATCAGCCTTTACTCAGTCGGTATACAGGAGCGTCATTCTTTCCTTGGGCAAGGATACCCTCTATATCGGTTATCTCCAAACCATTCCAAGTGAAATAAAGAGTCTTAGCTGGATCGGCGGTAAGGTAGGCATCAAGGACTATTCCGGCATCGCCGATGCTGAGGAAGAGCTTGGGATTCATGTGCTGCGCAACACTCTGAGCATTGGTATGGATCGCCATCGGAGAATAAACTTGACATTCTTTAAAACCGGCAATGTCGTCGAATTGAAATTTGACAGGCATTTCATCGGGGACCTTAAAAACTATCAGGAAACGATTCTGGACAACGGCGATCTCCGGTATTCCTATGAATCCGATGACGATACCCTTTACAAGTCTCCGGTATCGATGACGGTTTCCTTCGTAACCGGAGGAGGTAATGATGTGGAAAAGCGTCCCTGGGAATTCTTCGATTATGAGGAAAAATACGTGAGCCCCGAAAACAACATCACCGCCTATTTGATGAAACACTCCGGCAGTATCATGCTGGGCGGGGAAAAGCTCGCCCTGCGGGCAGCGTCAGGAGAGCCTGGTATTAGCGCTGTCTTTGTGAGTAACAACCTGCTGTACACTCTTTCCGGCAATATTCCCGCCAGTGAGATGAAGCGGATTGTGGATGCTTTTATCGTGAGCGATTAGCCCTTTGTCTGGGTCAAAAAGATTGAAGCCGAATTATCAGAAGGTATCTCGCAGATCGGACGTGACTTTTTTGAAATCCGTGAGTACTTGGAATACCTGCGGCAAAAAAGTGTACGTTTACTACAGGCAGATGGCTTGAAAAGGCTGATATAGCAGGGTAAAATAGCAGAGGATACTTAGTTCTGCATATTGGAGTTCTTGTTGCGCTTCGGTGATTGATAAGTTTGGTATTGCATGATGGATTTAAATCTATGTGAAAGGATGATAATTCATAATGAAAACTAAAAAACAAGAAGAATTGGTAAATTCATTTTTATCGGCGCTTGAAGATGAAATCAGACCGTTATACCATGAAATTATAATGTATCTGTCTGAACTCAGTTATAACCCCAAAAAGGAAAAAGCAAGTATATCCTTTAAACATGATTTGCATAATAAGCAAATGGCAAAAATGGGTTTTAAGGGAAATAAAGAACATAATCCGTTCTTCTCATTGAGATTTTCAGCTTGCCGTGAGTATTCGCAAAGGTTCGCGAATGTTATAAGTGCGAATATTAACAAATATCCAAGTAAAATCCCCGGGTGTATAGCCAACAACTGTAATTATTGCTCGGGAGAACCTGATACACATATTTATACGCATACCTTTCCGAACGGTGAGAGAAAATCGCACTGCGGAGCATATGCACTTGAAATACCGGATATTACGGTGGAAGATATAGGAGAAATAAAAAAGCTTATAAAAGATGAGGATAACTATTTATTAAAACATGAAGCAGGCTTATAACATAAGCAATTAATGTATAAATGTGAAGCTATCTTTTTGACCTGGACATCTACTGAAATCCGCATGGTTATGAGGCTATGCGGATTTTTGCTTCCACGGCAACCGCTTCGATTTTTTATGGACTGTATGGGTATGAGCATCAGTGGAAAAGTGTTTTAATAGGGAAGCTTATCAATAAAAAACACCCATCAAATGAGTGTTTTTTATTGATAAGCTTAATCATCCGCAATGAGATCAATTGCTCCAAGCACAATATGGGCCAATCCAAAGCCAACAACACCCGCCCCTAATGCTACTTTTGTATCCTTTCTTGACATTCCTCTTTTTTTCATATCCTTTGCTCGCAACACAACCCCGGTGGCAGTTACAGCCGTTCCAAGTATCACGGGAATCAGTCCTTCACGCATAAAAATACTCCTTTCGCAACATAATTATACAAATCTTT
The DNA here is from genome assembly GCA_023424865.1 of Bacillota bacterium. The sequence continues at coordinate 2,648 of JAFADM010000366.1, forward strand.
TATAGGTATATTGTTTGTATGTGAAAGCAATTTATGCCTAGTATATTTTATCGCTTTTCCCATTTTCGCCTGTCTGTCTATTCAAGGAGCTGTGCATAGAACCTTCTTGGATCTTCATACTTATCTGCCTGTTTCCAGAAAAGAAGCTACCTGAGGTTTCAGATACTGCAAGAGATAAAGCAGGAGAAGATTTTATTAAAAAGCTAGTGATTGGTATCATTAAGACCGCAATAGAGGGGGACTTTGGTTGCGTAGCGGTTGTGTTATCCAGATTACTCCCTATGCTGTTTTAATTAATGGCGGGGATTTTGACTTTAACGAGGGTACCTTCTCCATATTTACTTAAAAATTCAAGACCATAATTTTCGCCATAATAAAGATGAATTCTCTTGTTGATATTTACCAAGCCATAGCCGTTCTCGGAATTTGCGCCAACCTCGCCTTTTTGAAGTTGCCTGAGCTTTTCCTGCTCCATTCCTATGCCGTCATCGGATATAATTAGCTCTATAATATTATTCTTAAGAGAGCCTGTTATTGTTATACAACCGGATTTAGTGTCTTTCCAAAGTATTCCATGAAGAATTGCATTCTCAATAATTGGCTGAAGCGTAATTTTCAGAATAGTATATTGTTTAATTTCTTCTGGTATCTGTATAATCAAATTTAAATTAGTGAACCTCATATTCTGTATCTGGAAATAGCAGGATGCATGTGTAATCTCTTCCTCAATAGTTATGACATCTTTTCCTTTACTAAGGCTTAACTTATAAAATTTCGCAAGATCTTCAACAATAGCTATAATCTCCTGACCGGAATTGTTCCATGCATACCAGCTGATCATATCAAGAGTGTTATATAGAAAATGCGGATTTATTTGAGCTTGTAAGGACTTAAGTTCCGAACTCTTTAATTCCTGGCCGGATTTATACTGTTCCTTTATGAGTTGAGATATTCTTTCTGTCATATAATTAAAGTCGTTTATCAGCATATTTATTTCATCATTCTTTTGTTTAACGGCCAGAGGCTCTAGCTTGCCATTATGTAATTCTCTCATTTTTGCAGCCAATAATAATATACGTTCATTAAAGGAGTATGAAATGATATAGGCTGCAAAAATGGCAATTGTACTTACTAGAAATAAAATAAATGTCATGTTGTTCTTCAAGATGTCACTTTGATTTAATACCTCCCCTGTGGGGAGCAAGGTCACCATATACCAGTCTGTAGAATCAAGCTTACTGGCTCCTATCCAAAAGCTCTCATCACCTGCTTTAATCTGTGACCAGTTATCCTTTCCTAGAGAAAGAGATTTAATTTGTTCCATATCTATCTTATAATTAGATGCAAAATTATCTTCTGAGGAAGCGACCAAGCTACCTTGAGAATTAATGATATAGGTTACACTTTTAGTCATGGTATTTGCTTTTTTTAGTATATCAACAATTGAGCTCTTTGGAAAATCGCAGCGTATAGCTCCCAATTGTTTTAGATAGTCATTTGGGTGTACAATAATCCTGGCTAGTGAAAGAATACCTCCTGAATCGCTGGTTTGATTTTTAGGGATGGGATTATTACTTTTGTCCTCCGGCTCCATGTAGGAAGAGGGTAGCCATAAGTAGGACTGCCCGCTATTATTGATTTCCGTATACCATTTTGAATTAAATATCCGGTTCATATTAAAGATATTTCGATTTTCATTAGAGTACATCAGTCCGTCTGGAACATAAATTCTCACTCTCGTGACATAAATGCCATCCTGAATAGAAGTGGCATAGGACAATATTGAATCCATGTTGCTTTTGCTTTCAAGGATATCTTTATTCTGAGGAGATACTAGAATGTTAATTAGCTCTTTATTCCTGATCAAAGTTGAAGAGAGATCCCTTATGTTATGTAATTTAAAGGTAAGAAATAAATATGCCTGATCAAAGGACTGCTCCGCTGAATAAGTTATATGGCTAACGGTAAATTTTGTAGCGAAGTCCGCAAATACAGTGGTGATAAGCGCCAAAGGTATGAGAATTAATGCAAAATAAGAAAATAACAGCTTTCTCATCAATTTCATCTGAGTTATGAGAAGAAACATGGATTTTATTTTTTTTATCATTGCAGTATTCTCTCCCTGAATTCCGAAGGTGTCAAACCGCATGCTTTCCGGAATATCTTTGTAAAGTAATTACTGTCGCCGCATCCAACTTTTGATGCAATATCTGCAATTTTTAATTTTTTGTTTTGAAGCATTTCCTTTGCCTTTTCAATCCGATAGTCATTTATATATTTTACAAGTGCTTTACCAGTGCTTTTTTTGAAAACCGAGCTTAAATAGGCCGGGGATAAATGTGTATGTTCGCTGATAACGCTTATAGTCAAGCTTTCTTCATGATAGTGGCTATTGATATATTGGATGACATTGATTACAGCTCTGTCATTAATTTTTATGTCCGCAATATATTGTAGATATATAATTAGCTGCCTTAATAAAAAACCTTCCATTTCTTGTAAGGTTGTAAAATTTAAAAATTTTTCCCGGATATCTGTATCCAGCACAGGGATTTCCTTAAACTTAAATCCATACTGTGATGCTATTTTTACTAACTCCAATAGAAGTCTGTAGTAAAAGTCTTTGCACTCATTAACAAGGGTTGTATCAAACCTTTTAATATCTGAGGATAAGGTCTTAATTAAAAATTCAGCTTTAATTTGCTCTTCATTACGGATTAATTCGGAGAAATCTTTTAAGATTAGTGAAGTAAATGAGTAGGGCTGTTTGTAAATATCACAGAATTGTATTATACAGTTATGCCCATGGTAAAAAGCTCTTTGAATACCAAGTACTGCTGATTGATAAGAGCTATAAAGGTTTTGCATTCCACTTTCTGTTTTTCCTAAAGATAAAAAAATGGGAAAAGAGGAGGAAAAATCCTCTAATATTATGTGACAAGCATTTTCAAGCTTTTCACTGGTAAATAGATGTCTGGCGTTTTTATTCCCAAATAAATGTATAATTATGTATTCGTCATTCTTTACTGCCCATATTCCCGAATGTTGAGTGGTTTTTTTTATATTTTCTAATATGTTTTCCATTCTTATTTTTAAGGAATTTATTTGTTCCGTTGGAGTATTTGCATGTATACGAATCAGTATAGTGACAAAAATGCCGTCCTGAGGCATTTCAACGCGGGAAGCAATTATACTTTCGTTTATAGACTCCCAATCCAGGTTTCTGTTTATAAGCTGGAGAGCAAGCTCATTTCTTACTAAAGTAAGGCTTGCCTTCAATAATTCTTTTTTCTTTCTTTCTTCCTTGCATAATGAAATAGAGGTCCGAAGAGCGCCCTTCAACTCATTCATGTTTATGGGCTTTTCTATGTAGTTTAATGCTTTAAGTTCAATTGCAGATTTTAAATATTCTTTGTCAGAGTACCCGCTCATAAATATTACATGGCATGTAGAAAATTGTCTTCTGATTTTGTACACCATTTCAACACCATCCATGCGGGGCATTCTTACATCTGTCAATATTATATCAGGATTAAAAGCAGAAACAGCCTTTAGGCCATTAATGCCATCGTCAGCTTCATACACATCGCTAATTCCCATTTCTTTTAATGGTAACCTTCCGATGATACCTCTGCGTGTATTCACTTCATCATCTATAATCAAAAGCTTCAACATTTATCCTCCTAGTACAATATTTGCAGTAGACAAAGACAAATATACCGGTTGTAGCTATTCAGTAAACAACAGTTTTGGAATTAATTATTATTCAAGGCTATATAAAATCTGTATTTTTATTTGGAAAGTTAGCTGATTTACGAAAGTTTGGGAAGAGTTAAAAATATTAGGCAACAACTGGCGGGTCAGATAAATTTAAGGTGCTTCTATTTTAGCATAATGAAAAACATGGAGCAATAGAGAACCATATGTAATATTTTGGATAAATTAGGCTCATCACTAAATCTAAAAAAATTACTATAATCATAGAAATTTGCTAATTTTCAAGTAGCCTTTGATGCTAACATTTAATTGTCATTAGCGTACGTAATGCAATAATATGTAAAAGGAGCTGGGCCTTCAATTGAAAACACCTTTCTTTAAAAAACTATTTAAATACAAAATTCTTTTATTAATGCTGCTTCCCGCGGTATTATATTTTATAGTTTTTAGCTATTTACCTATGGCTGGGATTGTCGTTGCTTTTAAAAGGTTTGATTACAAAGGTGGTATCTTTGGCAGTCCATGGATTGGTTTCGAAAATTTTAAATTTTTATTTATTAATGGCGGTATTTTTAATGTTGCAAGAAATACTGTATTGTACAATGCGGGTTTTATAATTATCAACAATTCAATCCAAATACTAATGGCAATAATGTTGACAGAACTTGCAGGAAAGTATTTCAAAAAAATAGCTCAAACAGTGATGTTTCTTCCGTATTTTGTATCGTGGGTGGTTGTAGGTACTTTCGTTTTTAATATATTCAATTACGAATATGGATTCCTCAACAACTTGTTAATATCCCTCAGTGGTGAGCCAGTTAATGTATATGACAAGCCAGTGGCATGGGTGTTTATTATTTTGTTTTTCAGTTTCTGGAAGAGTGTAGGATATGGGTCTGTGCTGTATCTTGCTGCAATAGCAGGGATTGACAGGGAAATGTATGAAGCGGCAGATATCGACGGATGTAATATTTTTCAAAGGATTATCCATATTACATTACCTTCATTAATACCTACAATAATAATTCTCGTGCTTCTTTCAATAGGAAATATATTCCGTGGAGATTTTTCAATGTTTTATCAGATTGTTGGCCAAAACTCATTGGTTTACAGCCATACCGATGTCATTGATACCTTTGTAACCCGATCGCTTATGGAGACAAGAGAATTTGGAATGACATCGGCAGCAGGGCTTATCCAGTCGGTTTTGTGCTTTTTTATAATAAACATTGCTAATCTGACAGTAAGAAAATATCAAAAAAATTATGCTTTATACTAAAATTAATTTGCTAATTTTAATATGAAAAGGTGCTGAAAATGAAAAAGTTAACGAGTGACAAAATTGTTTTTGCAATAATAAGTGTTCTATTTGTTACAATAGTAGCTTTACTCTGCCTGATCCCGTTTGTTCTGGTGCTGTCGGGTTCGTTTGAAAGCCAGGAGCAAATATTGCTGCATGGATTTTGGCTTTTTCCAAGGGATTTTACTTTAGATGCTTATAAAACTGCATTTTTGAACCCTGAGGGAATAATTAATTCATATGGAATAACACTATTTGTGACATGTATAGGGACTTTTCTTGGTTTGTTTATTACCTCGATGACAGGCTATGTCCTTTCAAGAAAGGATTTTGAATGGAGGAATAAGTTTTCATTTTTCTTCTATTTTACCACACTTTTCAGTGGAGGTATCGTACCCTGGTATATTCTAAGCGTTAGATATCTGAAGTTTAACGACAACATACTTGGACTTTTGCTGCCGTTTATGTTAAGCGTATTCAATATCCTTGTAATGAAGAGCTTTATGAGCAGTATACCGGAAGCTATATCGGAGTCGGGGAAAATTGACGGCGCCAATGACTTCAGAATTTTTGCAACTCTAATCCTTCCGCTTTCAAAGCCGGCCCTGGCAACAATAGGCTTGTTCATAGCGCTGATATATTGGAATGATTGGTTCCTGTCATTTATATTCATGCAAAATTCAAAGCTGTTTTCTCTTCAGTATTATTTGTATAAAATCGTTGCCGGAGCTGAGGCACTTAAGAAACTAACAAATGTTCCAGGAAGGGAAAACGCAATAATTCCAACAGAATCATTAAAACTGGCGATGACAATAATAACTACGGGACCAATTATTTTGCTATATCCATTTGTACAAAAGTATTTTGTTTCAGGGCTTACTATAGGAGCCGTAAAAGGATAATCTGCTTTAAGCAGTTTATAAAAAGATATTTAAGGGAGGATCATTATGAAAAGAGGTCTAAAAAGATTAAGGCTGGTCTTGGCGATGATGGCTGTTATTTCTTTAATTCTGACAGCATGCGGTCAAACCAAAGGAAATCCAGCCGGCAGCACGGGAAGTCCTGCAGCTTCATCGTCAGCAACTCTCTCAGCAGGGCCTGATATTTCAAAAGAAGTAAAAATTATTATGTATCTAATTGGCGATGAGCAGCCCGACGCACCTAAGGTTTATGAAGAAGTGAATAAAAAATTAAAAGCCGACATCAATGCTGAAGTTATTGTTAAATATCTGCCGTGGGCGGATTGGCAGCAAAAATATCCGCTTGTATTTGCTTCCGGAGAAGACTTCGATTTAATCTATACCGCAGACTGGGTCTTCTACACAGATCAAGCTACCAAGCATGGTTTTATGGAAGTTACTGAGGATATGCTTCAAATATATATGCCTGAATATTACCAATTAATACCTTCAGACTTTTACGATCAGTTAAAGGTTGATGGCAAGATTTATATGGTGCCATATTTAAATAAACAGGTAATGGGTCATTCTCTGGCGCTTGTAAGAGGCGATTTAAGAGAAAAATATGGTCTTCCTGAAATAAAAAATTTAGAGGATTATAAAAATTATTTGTTGGCTATTGCAAAAAACGAAAAAACCGTAATGCCTTTGCACGGCGGACTTGATATGAATCTACTTTATAAGCAGGAAAACGATCTGATGTTCCTGCGTGTAAGTCCAAATATTTTCTTTACAACCAGTTTAGAGACTGGTGATGGGAAAATAAGCTATACTCTTGACGATCCAAAATTTATTGATGACTTAAAAATTTTAAGAGAACTATTTGAAGCCGGTTGCTGGTCAAAAAATGTACTTGCACTAAAAACAGATGCCGTTGAGGAATTTAAAGTGGGGAAAGTGGGAACGCTTATCGGCCAAGCCGAAGCCATGATTGAATGGGCAAGTGCTGCTTCTACCCTACATCCTGAATTTAAGCCGGAAGTTTATGATCTTCATACAGATAAGATTCATGAATCAAGCTCAGCGACAAGATCGGGAATGGGTATCAATGCCAATTCAAAAAATTATGAGAGAGCGTTAATGATGCTTAATCTTTTCGGTACAAGTAAGGATTATTTTGATCTGACTACTTACGGTATTGAAGGGACACATTACCAGGCAATCGGCGACAACCAAATGGAAACGCTTCCTGATGGAGCTTCCCGATTCCCAACAAAAGCAAATTGTCCGTGGGGCTGGGAGCGTAAGGATTTCATGCGTTACCCAGACATTGTGTCCAATGATCTTATTGGTCTCGAGCAAAGCTGGATAAACGACGGAAAAACTTCAACGACTCCGATTGTTTCATTTAACTTTATAGATACAAATGTTAAAAATGAAATAGCTGCGATTACTAATATTTATAACATCAGAGGGAAGGCGTTACTCGCAGGATTATTGCCCAATATTGATGAAGAAGTCGTTAAATTAAAGGAAGATTTGAAAAAAGCCGGTATCGAGAAGATTCAGGCTGAACTTCAGAAACAGCTGGATGACTATTTAGCGCAAGTTAATAGCAAGTAAATAAAACAATTAATTTTAAAAATGATATTGCCAGAATTTCAGGTTTCATAAACCTTATTTTCTGGCAATATTGTTCTATACCTATAAATGAAAGAGGAAACAAATCATGAATAAAATATTATATGGCGTTGCCTATTATGATGAATATATACCTTATGAAAGATTGGACAAGGATGTCCGTATGATGAAGGAAGCAGGTATTAATGTTGTACGTATAGCAGAATCTACCTGGAGTACGCTGGAACCTCAAAATGGAGTGTTTAACTTCTCACATATCGACCGTGTGCTTAAAGCCATGCATGATGCCGGTATCAGTATTATCGTGGGCACTCCCACCTATGCGGTTCCTACCTGGATGGTAAAGGAGCACCCTGAGATTCTTGCTGTTACTCCTCATGGCCAGAATAAATATGGTCCGCGTCAGAATATGGATATCACCAGTCCGGCTTATCTTTTTTACTCTGAAAGAGTAATTCGGAAGCTTTTGAAACATGTTAAGGAGCATCCAGCCGTAATAGGATATCAGGTGGATAACGAGACGAAGTACTATGAGACCTCAGGATCCAATGTGCAGTTTTTATTTATAAAATACCTTAAGGAAAAGTTTATAAGTATTGAAGAGATGAATACAAAATTCGGTCTTGACTATTGGAGCAACAGAATTAATAGCTGGGAAGATTTCCCTAATGTAGATGCCACTATAAATGCCAGCCTTAGTTCTGAATTTGCAAAGTTTCAGAGAAAGCTTGTATCTGATTTTCTGGCATGGCAAGTATCCTTGGTAAATCAATACAAAAGGCTTGACCAATTCGTTACGCATAACTTCGACCTGGGTTGGAAAGGACATTCCTTTGGAATACAACCTGCAGTTAATCATTTTGATGCCGCAAGAGCGTTGGATATTGCCGGTATCGACATTTACCATCCGTCTCAGGACGAACTTACCGGCTGTGAAATATCCTTTGGCGGAGACTTAACACGCAGTATGAAGCAAAATAATTATTTTGTAATTGAAACAGAGGCTCAAGGCTTTGCAAGCTGGGTGCCATACCCGGCCCAGTTAAGACTTCAGGCTTTCAGCCACCTTGCTTCCGGCGCCAATATGGTATCCTACTGGCATTGGCACTCATTGCATAATGCTATAGAGACCTATTGGAAAGGGGTTCTCAGTCATGATTTTGAGCCCAATCCAACATATGAGGAGGCTAAAACAATAGGCAGAGATTTTGAGAAACTAAGCGCTAAATTAATTAGTATAAAAAAAGTAAATAAAGTCGCAATACTTTTCAGCAATGAAGCCCTTACAGCGCTTAATTCCTTCAAATCATTTGCAAGCGGCTTGGATTACAATGATGTTCTGAGGTTAATGTATGACGCTTTATATAAAATGAATATCGGGTGTGATTTTGTAGATCCCACGAGTATCAATATAGAAAATTATACAATGCTTTTGGTTCCGCCACTGTATGCAGCATCAGATGAACTGCTGAAGCGACTGAACAAGTTTGTAGAAAATGGGGGTCATATTGTATATGCCTTTAGAAGCGGTTTTTGCGACGAGAATGTAAAGGTAAGATCCTCACACCAGCCAGGTATAATCGGTGAAGCCTGTGGAGTGTACTATTCACAATTTGTTGCAGCAAAAAATATTTCTTTAAAGGATAATCCTTTTGGAGTAGAGAAGGATAAAAATTCATTAACTACCTGGATTGAGCTGCTTACTCCAGGCTCTGCCAAAGTGCTTGCAAGCTATGATCACCCCTACTGGGGTAAATATGCGGCTATAGTTCAGAATAATTATGGAAAAGGAAAAGCAACCTATATTGGCTGCCTTCCAAGTCATAAGGTAATGGAGAAGATTGTGAAAAATGCAATAGTAGAATCTGGTTTATGGGGAGTGGATCAGGAAATTGCTTTCCCACTGATTACAAAATCAGGGATAAATCAGTATGGAAAGTTAATTCACTATTATTTTAATTATTCCCTCAATTCCAATTCATTGATCTATCCCTATAACGAAGGTGAGGAATTATTAACAGGCAAAACAACGGTCGCAAATGAGCTTATTGAAATAGAACCCTGGGGGTTAAAAATAATTGAGGAAAAATAGGTGTTTGAGACATTGTTCATGAGTTTCTCAGTGCCCTTCTCATGATGCGATGGATGATTAAATCCGGTATAACCATTCATATCACAAGTGAGAAGGGCCATGGCCTTCACGCTGCTGGTACTCAAGGCGAAAGGTATCAAATACAGGTAAATGCGCCGTCAATGACAAAATCGGAGCCTGTGGTGAAAGCACTGGTATCTCCGGCAAGATAAACGGCTATGGCCTGCAGCTCATCCGGATGGCCCAAACGGTGCAATGGTGCCATAGCATTCCATTGCTCTATGAGAGGCTTGAGTGAGGGGGATTCAAGTGTCAAATCCGTGCCTATGTATCCCGGGCTGATGCAGTTTACCCGAACGTTGCGGGTTGCCCACTCCACTGCAAGGGATTTGGTAAGCTGAACAACTCCGGCCTTGGAAGCATTGTAGGAGCACTGAGGTTGAGGAATATTCACAATATGGGCTGACATGGAGGCCGTGTTAATAATTGAGCCGCCGCCGTTGTTCAGCATTACCTTGCCGGATGCCCGGGCTGTTAGAAAAACACCGGAAAGATTGATATCTATGACCTTTTTCCACTGCTCAAAGGTCATCTCTTCAGCGGGGATATTCATGCAAATTCCGGCGTTGCAAAAGGCCACGTCCAGTCGTCCGAATTTGCCTAGGACCGCTTCTATCATCTGGTCAACCTGATTTGGATCGGTTACATCGGTCTTTACAGCCATTGTTTGAACATCATTAGCCACGGCAAGCTCGTCTGCCGTCTTCCGGGCTTCGGCCAGGTCAAGGTCGATAATCGCCACATCAGCACCTGCTTCGCACAGTGCGGACGCTATACTTTTTCCTATGCCGCGGGCTCCGCCCGTAACCAGAATTTTTTTCCCGTCCAGTCTCATTTTTTCGAGAATGCCCATTTTGACAACTCCTTTAAGTCTATTATGTTATTTCTTCATCCGTCAGATAAGATGCGTCAGTGTATTAGTACAAATAGTAGCAGCTATAATCAGAGAAAATGAAATACTTGAGATATAGGGGTTACGTGTTTTCTTGTAAATAATGCGGTTAATTACGGTGGCCACCGGGAGTACGGCTACCATAGGGTAGATCCAGAATATCAAGGTGCCTAAGCCCCATCCCACATAATCCGTTAGTAAAAGCCCGGTTTTTAAGAAGTAGGCGTAAAATACAACGAGCAGAAGAACCGTGCCGAAGACATTGGCCAGGCACATTAGAAGGGTGTTGACCCACTCCTTTTTGCCGATTTTGACATAGTTGAATACATTCATGGCAATCGAGTTGATCACGTAGAAAAACACAAAGAACAGCATAAATTTCAGTATTTCAGGGATCTTAACAGCATCAAATGCCCTGAATCTAAAAATAAACCAGTAACGAAAATCAGTCGTAAAGAAATAATTCGTAACGAATACGATGGAGTATGTAGTAACTGCCGCAAGAACTCCAAGGAGTATGGTCCTCCAGATTTTATCCCTGCTGAGAAAAACGCCTTGCTTCCTCAAATTAAGTCCGTTTGCTTTAGTGTAATGGCGGTGTGTCAGGAACAATAGCAGCAGTGTAAACAGACCGGTAATTAATGACCATAAGCCTAATACCCAGGGCTGGGACTGATTGAAAAATGCGGGTTGAGCTACCAGGCCAATTACCCAAATAACCGGATAAGAGATGGCGGAAAAAAGCGCACTTAACCCAAGCCCGGACCAAAGCCAGACCTTGCCCCTCCGATTAATCTCTGCCGGGAGTACCGGTTCGTCGGCCTTCAATACACCGAAGAATTTTGTTTCCAGCAACACCAATATAAAGCAGACAAGGAACATAAAAAACCCTATTACACCAATTGTCTCAAAGAAAACCTTCCATTGCCAGATTTGATTGTCAGCCTCTATGGGATTTGACGAAGGGATAACCCTTTGGAAAAAGTTAATGGTGTCGTAGGTCACCTGTGAGGACATAAAGGCCCAAGGGTGGTTTATGCTGGGATTGTAAATGACTCTTACCACATCCTTGCCATTGCTGTTTTCGGTATACAGGGTTTGACTGTTTCGCTGTTCAAGTCCGGTGGGATCCTTACCGAAGTTGAGGAAGGACTGGGCAGGCACCGTATTAATAAAATCGCGAGGGGCCGTGAGTGTACCGTCCGTATAATAAATCCGATGGAATGCCTCATCGTACTTTGCGGCTACGACACCAACGCTTCGATCTCGGTACACGTTGGTAAAATTCGTATCCGATCCGTCATAATACTGAGCATAATAGACAGTATCGGTGAAGAGCGGATCATTACTTACAAGCAGCACGGAGGAAATGAGGGGCACGGCCTCTTTGTTGTCCAGCAGCACAGCCCTGTTGCAGGCGTTTGCTCCGTTTGAATGCCCTTCAATACCTATCCTGGATACGTCCACATAAGGCAGGGTGGCCAGCAGCTTGACGCCGTCATACAGGCCGTTGGCGGCATTCTCATCCTTCCACCAGTCGTTGTTTGGAACATCGTCAGAGTCTCCGTGACCGTACATATCAATAGCAAGAACAACATAACCTCTGCGTGACAACTCCACATAATTGGGTGTCTGCATGTCGGAGTTGTCGTACCAGCCGTGGGAAACCACCACCGCAGGCGCCGGACTTTCTTTTGCTGCGCCTTTTGGAATAAAGAGCTGGGCGTTCTGCATGTGGCCGGAGGGCGTCTCCCATTGGAGTTTCTTTACGGTAATTGAGCCTCCGCCTGATTTGACCAGGCTTGACCCTAACGCGCTTATAAAGCAAATAAGCAGCGCCAGGGCAAGCATAAAGGCAGGTCTCTTCAGTAAACCGGCCTTTCTTTTTTTAGTCGATATGCCTGAATCCTCCGGCATATCCTTTTCTTTAATTAACATAGTGTTTTCCCCCGTTTAATTAATGTTAAATACAGTTGATTCATGTTCAGTGGAGTAAGGTTCAGTGGATTAATGTTTAACCATGCATCTTTAAGCGAGCCCACCCTGAGAGCTCCGGCATCAAATGCCATTAAAACATTTAAAGAGCCTCAAGGCTTGATTATAATTTTGCCGCTTCTGCGATAGGCATTGTCTGTAAAAACATTCTGAATATCAGACAGCGGCAGCGTATCGGTAATCAAATCCCTGACGTTAATTTTTTTAGAGCTTAACAAGCTCACCGCCCGGCTATAGGTATACGGGTTGATAAAAGAGGCTTTGATGGAAACCTCCCGCTTAAACAGGTCGAAAGGAGCCAGAGGAATTTGACAATCCGGATCAGTCAGGCCAAAAAGCATTGCTGTACCACCTTTGCCCGCATATTTTACAGCATCAAGCATAGTGCTTTTCAGTCCCACACACTCGATTGTCACGTTTATGTGACTGATAAATTGCTTTTTGAGAGCTTCAGATATATTTTCGCTTAAGGGATCGATTGCGATGTCGGCACCAAGCCTCAGCCCAAGCTCTCTTTTTTCTTTAACCGGTTCAACCAGGATAAGAGTGGAAACACCGCTGATGCGTGCCAGTTGAAGCATAATCTGACCTATTGTGCCGCCGCCGATAACCATAACGGTGTCTCCGGCTTTTATTCCGGACAGATCAATACCGTGCAGGCAGCATGAGAGTGGTTCTGCCATAGCGCCTTCCTCAAAAGACATTTCATCTCCCATTTTATAAACCTGCTTTTGGTTTACAGTACAGTATTCAGCAAATCCGCCGTCAGTTGTGGTACCTATTCCTATCATGTTTTCGCAAAAATGCGCACTGCCGGTTTTACAGTAGTAACAGGCTCCGCACATGTCGTTAGGATCGATACATACTCTGTCGCCAGGCTGAAACGCGGTGACGCCGTGTCCCACTTTTGTGACAACACCTGAAAACTCATGTCCCAAAATGGTAGGTGGCGTACACATTGCGGCCCCTTCTGCTCCGGAATAGATGTGCAAATCTGTACCGCAAACACCACAGGCCATAATTTGTACCTGAACCTCATTTCGGCCCGGTTCCTTTATCTGAACCTCATCAACACTAAGCTTTTTTGCTCCATGAAAAACAGCTGCTTTCATTTTTATTCTCCTTTCGAACTTTATGCGTTATGCGATACTCTTTTGCAAATATTGTTTTCATAAGTATATTATTTATTTTATACAAATACTTAAATAAAATCAAGCTGGAATTAGGAAGAAATTGACCAATATTTTTATGAATAATTGAAAAGCTGATTTGCTCAAATACGTATTTCCATTGTTGCTGATTTGAGATATAATAACATTGTTATCTTAAATGAAATTGTATGGATCAAGCTATATAAATCAGATTATATAAATCAGGATGTATAAATCAGGTTGTATAAATCAGGATGTATAAATCAAATTGCATTGATCAAGTTATGTTAATCGAGTTGCATCGATCAAGTTATCAGATTAAAAGGATAAAGTATGAAAAAAGTAACTACCGCAGAACTTAAGAAAATAAACCGCAGCAATATCTTTAAACTTATTTATAAAGAGCGAAAAATTTCAAAACAGGATATAGCCGCCCGGCTTCAGCTAAGTATGCCGCCTGTCACACAGTGCCTGAAAGAATTGGAACAGCTCCAGCTCATTGAAAAGAATGGGCTCTTTGAATCCTCGGGTGGAAGAAAACCACAAGTAATCAGCTGTATCCTAAAAAGCCGGATAAGCATCGGTGTGGAGATTCTGAAAAATCAGATAAGAATAGTATCGATTGATATCTACGGTAAAGTGCTGAAGGAAAACAGGCTTGATTTAGCCTACGCAAATAACACGGATTATTACAGGCAGTTGGGGGAATTCGTCAACTCCTTTATTGCATCAATGCACGTAGCCTCCAAGCGGGTATTGGGAGTTGGGATATCTGTACAGGGCCTTGTTTCATCTGACGGCAGTACAATCACTTACAGCACCATATTGGAATGCACCGGTGCCAGTTTGGAAGACTTCTGCAAATTTATTAATTATCCGTGCAGATTAAGCCATGACGCGGAAGCGGCAGCTTACGCTGAGCTATGGTTCTCCAAAGACATCACCGACGCAATCTATCTTTCTTTGAGCAAAAACCTGGGTGGTGCAGTTGTAATTAATTCCGCTATTTATAAAGGGCAGGGGATAGGCAGCGGACTTGTTGAGCATATGGTTATAAAACCTGGTGGACGCCCCTGTTATTGTGGGAAAAAGGGTTGCCTTGAAGCCTATTGCTCAGGGGATGCATTAGCAGGAGAAAAGCGTAGCTTGGATGATTTTTTCACCGCCTTACGTTCGGGAAAGCAAGAAGAGACCGACAGGTGGCATGACTATCTGGACGATTTATCAACGGCCATTAATAACATGCACATGGTAATTGACTGTGACGTTATATTAGGAGGTCATATTGCTCCCTATTTGAATGAAAGCGATTTTGATGAATTGCTTACACTTGCACATGAAAAATGCTCCTTTCAGGAGAAGAGGCATTACATTCATATAGGTAAGTGTACACATGCCGTAATCGCCACCGGCGCAGCGCTTTTGTTTGTCAGCGATTTTTTGGATTCTATTTAACATATATGAAATTACCATAAATTACAAATTTCATATCGACATATGCAGTGCAGGCACAGCAGCAAAGATTTCTGACGGCTATGCTGGCCTTATCTAGCAAAGCTTATGTAATCGGGAGCGCCGTATTCCCGTCCGGGTGTTACAGGCAATAGGGACAAATGCGGGGCTATTTCTCAAGATATAACGAAGAGCACCCTGTTTCTGAGTGCCCTTCTCATGTTGTGAAAGGATTGTCATTTGAGGTGGAATTTGAATTACAGGCTTCTGAAGCACCGATCATACAAAATGAAAAGCTCATTCCTTTCCCAGTCATCCAACCGATAGCCCGGCTGCCGGGGTTCATCGCAGGAAATAATACCGGCGCGCTTTAGCAGCGCCTTTTCACAGGCTATATAAAATTCGAGGGATTGATCCTCAAACCAGATAAGAGGCAAGGCCCGCTCAAAACGAAGACGGGCACTTTCCAGATCTCCTGCTTCCAGATGATTGAGTATCCTGACAAATACGCCTGCGGTGCAAACCCCGGGCATTATTCCCCAGGCTCCCGACAGGAAGGCTTCCACCGCGTGGATTCCCCCGTTTCCGCTGAAGCATTTGAGGGAGCCGTCCGACTGTTGAACCAGCTGTCGGATTTTATGGGCGGGAATAGGGCATTCCACCTTTAAATAATTAAAATTATCAATTTCCCGGTGAGCTCTAATTAAAAGCTCCGAGCTCATGGCTACGCCTGTGGAGCGAGGGTTGTCCTGCAGCATGACAGGAAGCCCTACGGCTTTGGAAATGGTCTTAAAATAGGCAAGAAGGCCTTCCAGGCCGGGTGTTGAAAGGGAAGGAGGAAAGAGGATTACTCCGTTGGCTCCCGCTTCAGCGGCCCGGATCCCCAGCTCGATGCAACCGGAAATGGAGTTGTCAACAAGACCGACGAGAGTTTCCGCTCTCCTGTTAACTGCCGAAATGAAAAAGGGAATTATGTCCATCTTTTCTTTAAATGCCATCTTATGAGGTTCGCTGTTAAATGCAAACAGAGCTATGGCGCCCACGTTCTGACCCAGGGTAAACTTAATAACATTGGCAAAGCTCTTCCAGTCTACAGCGCCGCTGCTGTCAAAAGGGACGTTAACAACAGGGCATACTCCATGAAAACGATAGTCCATGTCACTTGCCTCCTTCTATACCGTCATGGCCCCGTCAATGGCAAGGACGGCACCATTAATATAATCCGCTTCCGCTGAGGCCAGCATGACCACTGCAGCATTAATGTCACTGGGCTTTCCAAGACGCCCGGCAGGGATACTCTCCTTTGTCCGGGCATAATAGACTGCGTCCGATAGCACATCGTCATTAAAATCCGTATGTATGCTGCCCGGAGCCAGAATGTTTACCGTTATACCGTGAGGGGCAAGCTCAAGAGCCATGCACTTGCTGAGCATACCTATGGAGCCCTTGGAGGCGCAGTAGTGGGCACGACCTGCGGCAGCGCGCCATTGGGAGATAGAGGAAATGTTAATAATTCTTCCGTAACCCTTTGGTATCATCATCCTTGCTGCCCGCTGGCCACACAGAAAATACCCCCGTACATTGCCATTCATAATGCGTTCCCACTCCGAAGCCGGCATATCCACAAACGGATAGCGGGAGAGTATAGCGGCGTTGTTTACAAGAATATCAAGCTTTCCGTAATGCTCCGTTATAAAGCTGAACATTTTATCCACTTGTTCCTCGTTTGTTACATCGGCGCAATAGACGCTGGCGCTTCCTCCTGAGGAAATGATTTTTTTTACGGTTTCCTTTGCGGCTTCGGCATTTTTTAAGTAATTGATTACGACGTGGGCGCCTTCTTGGGCCAGGGCTTGGGCTATGCTGCTTCCAATTCCTCTTCCGGCACCAGTGACCAGAGCAATTTGCCCGTCCAGCTTATTCATGTTCATTCACTCCTTCGATGTTTTCCATGCACAGCAAATCATGTCCGGTCATATAAACTCCAGGAATTGCGCGGCAAACCCCAATAATACGGGCGGATTCTTCAGGAGACTGTGAAAAACCAATTGGGCGGTCCCGTTCAATGTTTTCCTGAAGGAAAACGGCATCACCCGTAAACAGGGTTTGACCCAATTGGGTGGCTGCTTTAATCAACTGACTTCCGGCGCTGTGCCCGCCCGCAAGGTAAAGAGAGATATCCCCCAAAACGGTGTCGCCGTCCTCCGTAAGAGTCACAAAGCCCTTTGCCTTGCGTTCTTCTAAAAAGGAACGAACCCTTTCCAGCTCATTTTTCATAGGGTTATCCTTTGAGAACAGAGCCTCCCACTCGCGTCTGTGTAAGTACACTCTGGCATTGGAAAGGAGGGGGACACCTCCTATATGATCGTAGTGGGCATGGGTGAGTATAATATCCGTGACCCTATCGCAGGTATAGCCCCACTTTTTAAGATGCGCCGTCAGATCCCCATCTGTTCCCTCCCGTTTCCAAAAGTTTTTACCTTTCTTTGTTCGGTTTACTGCATCTATATCCGCAATACCCGTGTCGATGAGCACAACTCTGCCGTCTTTTTCAAGAAGGTAGCATAAACAGTTAATGCGGCGGGTTTTATCCGGTTCACCGTCACGAAACAGTATGGTTTCATCACAGTCTATCTGGCCGGTGGGAAAAACTTTTAAACGGTACATTTTTTGTCTCCTTTATGCAATAACGGTGATGTGGTATTTATACCGACTTAACCTTAACGGTAATGTGGTATTCACACTGACTCAACCTTAACGGCAATGTGGTATTCACACTGACTTAACCTTAACGGCAATGTGGTGTTCACACCGATTCAACCTTAAACCGCTGCTCTGTTCCAGGCCGATAGGGGTAATTTCTAATGATGGCGTCATCGATATGAATACCAAGGCCTGGGGAGGAAGGAGCCTCCAGCATACCGTCAACAAGCTTTATAGGTTCGTTGAGAAGCTCTTCGCGAAGGGGATTGGCTATCTGCTGATATTCAAAAATCAGCGCGTTGGGAATGGCGCTTAAAAGGTGAAGGTGGGCTGCAAAGGACGCTCCGGACCTAAAAACATGAGGGGCCACGGTTTTACCGTATAACGCCGCGTATTCGGCAGCGCGCTTAACCTCACCGATGCCTCCCGCGTGGGTTACATCGGGCTGAATAATATCCACACAATTTTTGTCGATAAGCTGCTTAAATTCATAGACGGAGCAGCCGTTTTCACCTCCTGCAATGGGAAGGGGACTTTTTTCGGTGACGCTTCGATAGGCTTCAAGATCATCCGTCCTGCAGGGCTCCTCCACAAAGAACAGCTTATAGGGCGCCAACGCCTCCACAACCTGGAGGGACTGCTTTGCTGACCATGGAAAGGGGACATAGCCCTGCCCGCAGTCGAGGGCAAGGTCGAAATCAAAGCCCAGAGCTTTTCTAAGCCCCTCGCATATTTCGCAGTCCTTCCGGGCGTCATAGCCGCCTCTTATTTTCACCGCCGTAAACCCTTTCTCCAGATATCCGGCCACCTCCTCGATAAGGTTTGGAAGCGGTTTTTCCATGCCTCCGCTGGCGTAGGCCCGGATTTTTTTGCGATACCTTCCCCCCAGAAGATTCCATACCGGAACGCCCAGGGCTTTACCCTTTATATCCCAGAGGGCGTTTTCAATGCCGCTGACAACACCCATGGCTATGCCGCGTCTTCCCCAGTTTGCGCCCAGCTTATACATTTTGCTGTAAAGTACGTCGATTTCCATGGGATCCGCATCTATTAAGGTAGGCGTAAGAAATTTGCATATGGCGTGAGCCGCTTCCGGTATGTAATGGCCCGTTCCCATTTCGCCCAGGCCTTCGATGCCCTCGTCGGTAAAAACCCGGACAAGGGAGGTATGCCATACCTTAACGGCACCGCCCGACCATCCCCAAGCCTCATCCGGCTTGTACTCGTAGGAAAGAAGCACCGGTTCCACTGCGGTTATTTTCATAGGTCATCCGCTCCTTTAATTAATTCTGATACTATCTTCCGTATATTTTCCTTGTGTTCCTCATCAAGAGGCCGGCCGGGAAGCCGTTCGCCGCCCTCGTAACCCAGAGTGCGTTCATAAACAGCCTGCTTTACGGCCAGAAACAGCGGCTGTGACTCATCATAAATCTTCATTCCAATAAGAATATTCCGGAATGCCGGCCGCATTTTCGAAAGGTCCCCGTCTCCCGCCGCCCGGTAAAAGGCCACGGCTGCCTCCGGAGCATAATTGCCTGCCGCATGGATAAAACCGTCGACGGGGCAGCTGCCTTCCGGAATGGCAAAGCAACTTTTATGAGCTAAAGACGTTTCGCAGGAATGTACAGCGTCTACGGCAGGACCCTGCATTAATTCCCAGAATTGATTGTCATAGGCGGCGAACACTGAGAAATCCGGACGTGCCTCCTTAAGCCGGAGCATGGAATAAATATGAGGAATATCCTGCACTGTCTCTTTAATGCCCACAATGTTCCGATGCTTCATGATAAGAGCTTTTACCCACTTATCCTCCATACAAAAGCCGGTGAGTGCTGGAAAATTGTATAGAATAATGGGAAGCCGGGTGCTGTCGGCCACATGTGAAAAAAAGGCTGAAAGCATTTCCTGAGAGTAGACTGAAAAATAGGGAGGGAGGAGCAATAAGCCGTCTACGCCCATGCTTTCGCATTGACGAGCCATATAAAGCACATTGGCGAGGCAGGTGTCGGAAACTCCTGCCAGCACCTTTACTTTTCCGGCCGAGTATTCGGTCATTTGCGACAGAAAACGGCACTTTTCGGACAGTGTCATGACGCCGAATTCTCCGGTTGTTCCAAGATAGGCCAGTCCGTTCACGCCCCGTGCAATTAAGAAAGCTGCATGCAGCTGATTTCCCTTAATATCGATCCTTCCGCTTTTATCAAAGAGAGTGACGACAGGCGGGATCACGCCTGTGAAAATTGGTTTAGCCATAGTTACCTCTATCCTGCCACAAACGCTCAATTTGTGTTTGCCGGAACAATATTCTGTCTTGCCATAAACGCTCAATTCCTGTTTGCCAGAACAATATTCTGTCTTGCTCAAACGCTCAATTTGTGTTTGCCATAAGCAATATTCTGTCTTGCTTTAAACGCTCAATTCCTGTTTGCCAGAACAATACTCTGTCCGGGCTGAAGCTTAAGCCTGAATTGCAGCCCCGTTTCATTGCTTCCGGCGTCCAGATATTTGATTTCGCCTGTTTCAATAGTAAGCTCCAGCAATTCCCTATAGACCCCCGGAAGGCTCGCTTCCGTATCAATGGGGCTATTCCCCGTATTCACAAGTAGATAAAGCTCCTGTCCTTTAAATTTTTTATGCATGACAAGAAGCTCCGGACAATCTGTCAGGGCTTTAAAATCTCTTGATTCCGGAAGTCCGTCCCCGATAAATTTTAAGGCAGGGCAGTTTTCCAAACCGGTGATACACCGTTCAGGACCGTCGGCCAGAACAATGACCCCCGCGTCCATGGCTTCGCGGAGCTTATCTCCCGTGTCGGCGGGAACAAAGCTGATTTCCGGCAGTACAATGAAGCTTGGGGCTTTTCCGCCGCCCGTACGGAAGCAACCGTTTTCAGGTATGCCCTTAAGAAGAAATTCATCGTTAATGAAATCGAAATCCAATTGCCTTTCCAAAAGCCGGACGGCCAGGGCGTCCATGCTTTTGGAAAGCTCCAGGGCTTTGCCGTCGGCCTTTGCGTGCTTTTGAACGGCTGTGAGGGCCGCGGCCTGCTTGAAGGGGTAATAGATTAAAGCCTGCGCCTGATGAATACCGCCGTCGAAAAGCCTGCCCAGACGGGCGACGAAGGTATTGAACTGCCTGTATTCCTCATCGGAAAGGAAATCTTCTCCATAATAGGAGGTGATGGTGTCCACCCCCAGAGCAAATTCTACGGCCATGGCGAGACATAACGCGTCCAGCGGAAGGGACTGATCCCTGTCAAACATGTTGGACGCTTCGATCATCACATGCTCCCGGCCATAAAGGTGAGCCGCGGAGGATGCCATTTTGCAGGCTACCGCGTGACGTATGACCTCGGGGTCGGAGGAAAGCAGGTCGCAGCCCGG
>JAFADM010000446.1 GCA_023424865.1 Bacillota bacterium
GGCCTTTCCCCGGATCAAAGCTTCCAATACAGGACGGGCGGAAAGAATAAGGGGCTCGTCCAGGTTTCCTTTTTCTATTTTATCAAAAGCCATGGGATAAGGCACCTCCTTTCCAGAAAGTGCCTTATAGGCCGCTTTTTCCAGAAGTATGGCCCCCTGGGCCTCGTAATTATTGTAACAGCATAAATGAAGCAGGGCGGCAGCCGTGTCAAAAAGCCGTCCCATACTGGAGGAAGGCAGGGTTCCAACCTTAAGGTCCAGGGCTTTTTTTAATATTGAAAGCACCTGAGGAGAACAAGGAGGTTCTCCCGTCTCTTTCAGCGGCTGTAAATCCCGCATAAAGGGCTCCCAGGGGATACCATAGCCATGGAGGGTACAAAGAGCAGTCTTCAGGCAGTCCTTCATAGCCTCATCTCCCCTAAGCTGGGGTACAGCCTTTAAATGAGCCAACCGTTTAAAGGTCCCGCCCTCTGCAAGGAGAAATTCCCCTCCCCAAACCGTTTCATCGGTACCATAGCCCGTTCCGTCAAGAGCTACGCCTAAAACCGGACCTGTAAGTCCGTTTTCGGCCATAACCGAAGCAATGTGGGCATGGTGGTGCTGAATCCGGTATTTTTTTCCTTCTCTTTGTTCTACAAAATCCGTGTTGGCATAGTCAGGATGAAGATCCCCCACTGACACCCGCCCGGAGGCATCCAGAAGGGCCTCCATGTGGGCCACACTCTCTTTGTAAATATCCAAAGCCTTTACCCCGTCCAGATCCCCCAGGTATTGGCTTATATAGGCAAAGGGACCTTTCAGCATACAAAAGGCGCTTTTTAAATGACCGCCTGCACCGAAAACCGACAAAGAGGAATTTTCCGTAGGCCTGATTCTCACGGGCAAAGGCGCATAGCCCCTGGCCCGCCTCAGAAGCCGGGCCTCTCCGGCAGCCACCCAGGCTACGGAATCATCCTGGCTCACTCCAATTTCTCGGTTATGGGTCAATACTCCGGCAA
This sequence comes from Bacillota bacterium, assembly GCA_023424865.1. The sequence continues at coordinate 999 of JAFADM010000446.1, forward strand.
GAAAACCTCTTCCTCTGTCTGAATTCCAGAGAGCAAAAACATCCTCATCCCTGTAAAGGATGGGCTCACCCGACAGGTTTGCACTGGTTGCCACAAGAGGCCCCAGAAGCTCTGTCAAGCGGTGGAGAAGAGGGGTATAGGGAAGCATGGCCCCCATATACCTGCTTTTTTGAGTGACACTGCCGCATAGGGGGGGATGCTTTTCAAGGGGATTTTCCCTCTGCTCCAGCAGCACAATGGGCCTTCCGTTGGATTTAAGAAGACTTTCTTCCTTATCCGATACAAGGCAATAAGCCCGTATGCTTTCCAGGCTCGGAAATACAACGGCAAAGGGCTTTTCCTCTCTCACCTTAAGGCTTCTTAAGCGTAATACCGTCTCTTTTTCAAAGGGGCTGCACATGAAATGGTATCCCCCGATGCCCTTCACAGCCAAAATGCCGCCCTCCGAAAGCGCCTGAACCGCTTTCAGAACTCCTTCATACTCGTCCCAATCACCCTCGCGGTTCCGATAGGTTAACTTAGGTCCGCAATGGAGACAGGAAACGGTCTGGGCATGGTAGCGCCTTCCCTCGGGATGGCTGTACTCGGCAGCGCATTGAGGGCAGAGCGCGAATACCTCCATAGAGGTATTTTCCCTGTCATAAGGCATTTTGTTTATGATGCTGTAGCGGGGGCCACACTGGGTGCAGCTTATGAGAAGATGTCCAAAACGTCGGTCATTGGGATCAGACATTTCCTTAAGGCACTGAGGGCACACAGGAAGATCCGGAGGCGGAAAAGCCGCTCCGAAAGAAGGCCGGCTTTTTAAAATATGAAATTGGCCTCTAGCTGGGGGTTGCCCATGAAAGGCCTTTTCGTATTCCTCCCGGTTAAGGCTTACAGAGCTCATATTTAAAATAACCCCGTTTTCAGGAGGCTTTTCAGCAAGGGATTTTAAAAAGCGTTCATAGCGGGAAGGCGTTGCCCAGGCATAAATAAAAACCTGCCCTCCGCCGTTCAATATGCCTCCGGTAAGCCCATGCTCCGCGGCCAGACGGGCGGTATAGGGGCGAAAGCCGATTCCCTGCACCAGTCCTTCAATATGGGTTTTATAATAAATACCACTGTTTTCTATGGACATAAGCCCTCAGTTCCTCTAAACATCCCTTAAATTAAGGCTTTTCCGCCTCATGAAAGGGCTTTGGAGGCTTTTTCCTCAAGCCACCGGGCTACATCTGAAAAGCCCTGGCCCGTTTTGGAGGAAACCTCAAAAACAGGAGCCTGGGGATTAAGCGCCCGAATGCCTTTTAAATAAAATTCCCTGTCAAAGTCCACATATGGCATCAAATCCGCCTTATTAAGAAGAATGATATCGGCTTTTTCAAATGCCAGGGGATATTTGTAGGGCTTGTCGCTGCCTTCGGTTACAGTAGTAACCAGAAGCTTAATATGCTCGCCAATGACAAACTCGGCAGGGCAAACCAGGTTGCCGATGTTCTCAATAAAAAGGATGCTGTCGGCTTCAGGCTCCAGGGGCTCAAGGGCTTTTTCAATGAGGGGAGCGTCCAGATGGCAGGCCCCGAAGGTGTTTATCTGAACGGCCTTAATACCCAATCCCTTTAAGGTGCGGGTATCCAGATCCGACTCGATATCCCCCTCAATGACAAAGGGCTTATAGGCTTTAAAGCCCTTAACCGTGTTGATAATGGAAGAGGTTTTCCCCGCTCCCGGCGCACCCATGACATTCACACAGAAAACAGCTTTTTCTGTTAAGCGGGTGTTGGTTTGGCGGGCAATACCCTCGTTTTCATCATGAATATTAGCCATTACCTCTATTTTACGTGTTTCCTCTTTTTCATCACACATGATAATGCCTCCCTACTCTGGAATCTTTCTTCATTCTACCGCAAAAACTCCGAATAAGGATCTATAAGCTTCTTATTATTTATTCGGAGTTTAAAACAAAAGGGTGCTATAAAAGGTCTATTCTACACCTCTATGGATTCAATATAGAACTCCTTGCCCACACTGCTGGGGCCCCCTTCTCCGCCGCAGACCGGGCATTGAAAAGAAAAGAGCACCTTTTTAAACAGCTCACCGCAGCTTCTGCACAAAAGCCGGGGCTCCACCCGGCGAATGGTAAGGGTGGCTCCCTCGCAAGGGGTACCCTGGGCGATGTTATCAAAATACAGGCGGACGGACTCCCCAACAAACCCCGAATAATCCCCCACAACCAGGTGGACAGCCTTTACCCGTTCCGCTCCCGCGTTTTTTGCGTGGCTTGCGGCAAGGTCTATAATTTTAAGGGTTATCGGATACTCGTGCATGCTGGAAAACATCCTTTACCTGGCCTTGGGAGGGGCTGGTATAGTCCTTCTCCATGTCCAGACATTTTTTGGGGCAGACCTCTGTGCAGCAATTGCACTGGATACACCGAAGCCGGTCAATGGACCACGCCTTTTCATTCTTATCCACAGCAATAGCGCCGGTTGGGCATTTTCGTGAGCATATGCCGCAGAAAATGCAGGAATCCAGAGCAATAGCAATATGTCCCCGGGTTTTGTCAGGATATTCTTTTTTTGTAAACGGATAGCCGGAGGTAGCCGGTTTTTTTGTCATTTTCTCCAGCACATAGCCGGCAAATTTCATAAAGGCCATTGTACTTC
>JAFADM010000470.1 GCA_023424865.1 Bacillota bacterium
CCTTAATCAGACTTTTAATGTAAACAATCCCATATTAAATCATAAGGAAAGAAGTATAAACTCCCTGCCCTACACGTTCAGTTTAAATACAAACCAAAAGATTTGCAAGACGAATAATCCGATTGAGAGGGTAAATATCCTATGGCCTTAACCATTTAAGGAATGTCGGAAATTTACCGGGCGTCACGGTTTCTTATCATTGCGCAACCGTGCTTTAAAAGGATAGAATGGTGATGAATGAAGCGGGTCGTTGAAACAAGCTATGGAAAGGCGGTATGAACCATGTCAAATGTAAAAATACGGGATATCCGGGTCATTAATACCCGGCCCGGCCACAGCAATCTTACGGTTATCCGGGTGGACACCACCGAACCGGAGCTGTATGGTCTTGGCTGCGGCACCTTTGCCTACCGCTACAAGGCGGTAACCCTTGTTGCACAGGAATACTTAAAGCCCCTTCTGGTGGGCAGAGATGTGGCAGACATTGAGGACTTGTGGCATCTTATGAACTCCAATGCCTACTGGCGAAACGGCCCCATCAGCAATAACGCCATTTCTGGCGTGGATATGGCCCTTTGGGACATAAAAGGAAAGATGGCGGGTATGCCCGTTTACGATCTGTTGGGAGGAAAATCCCGCACCGGAGTTCCTGTTTACCGGCATGCAGGAGGAGACACCTTTGAGGCCATTGCCGAAAACGTCCTTAAATATAAGGAACAGGGTGTGGGGCATGTCCGCATTCAGTACGGCGGCTACGGAGGAAAAGCCTCCGGTCTGAACAAGCCGGACAACGCCCCCTCCGGTGCTTACTACCATCCCGACGAATATGTCCGCAATACAATAAAGCTGTTTGAAAGTGTTCGCAGTAAAATAGGACATGAGGTGGAGCTTCTCCACGATACCCATGAGAGGGTAAGCCCGGTTCATTCTCTTCGCCTTGCCAAGGAGCTTGAACCCTTCCAGCTCTTTTTCCTGGAGGATCTGTTTTCTCCGGAACAAACGGCCTGGTTTGAAACCCTGCGCCAGCAATGCGCTACTCCCATTGCCATGGGTGAGCTTTTTAACAATCCCAGAGAATGGGATGTTCTCATCACTAAACGCCTCATTGACTTTATCCGGGTACATATAAGCCAGATAGGCGGTATTACCCCTGCCAGGAAGCTGGCTGTCTTCTGCGAGCAGTTTGGCGTACGCACCGCATGGCATGGTCCCGGCGACGTCTCTCCTGTGGGTCATGCAGCCAATATTCATCTGGATATGAATGCCCACAACCTGGGAATTCAGGAATGGTACGGTTTTAATGACCTTGAACGGGAAATGTTCCCGGGAAGCCCTGAGCTTCGAAACGGGTATGCCTACCCTAATGACAAGCCGGGCCTGGGCATAGAGATTGATGAAAAGCTGGCTGCCAAATATCCCTGCGACGACGGTGTCACCCAATGGACCCAGACGCGCCTTCCCGACGGAACCTTCAATCATCCCTGAGAACGGTGTGGTGTCATTGAAAGGAAGGTGGTTTCATGTTAAAAAAGCATGCCCTCATCCTGTGTGAAGACGCAAGCTCCATAGCCGATGCCATTGACTTGCAATTGGGCGGGGAGGATTATGAGGTTTTCCGGCTCCCTTATGAAGGCGATGTGCCGGATCCTGCCCTTTTTGACAAGCTTCCTTCATTCGATCTTATCATTGGTGTAATAGGCGATCCCTTTCCAAGCCTTGTTGCCGGTATGGATACCCAGGAGGTATACAATGCTTATCAAAGGTATTACCGTTTTCCTGTACTGGCCCTCTCGGCTGCCGCAAAAAGAATGAAGGAAAGCGGAATCCGGGGCTCTCTGGTGCTTATTACCTCCACTCATGGACTCAGAGCTTACAAAGACGACGGCCTCTATGGTTCCCTGGCGGCCGCACTCCACAGAACGTCAGAAACCTTTGCTCTCCAGCTCTCCGCTTATGGTATCCGCTTTAATGTGGTCGCTCCCGGACCTCTTCATCCAGGAAGCGGCGAACCTATGAAAGATTTTGGTCCAAGAATTCCTCTGGGAAGGCTGGCACAGCCACAGGACATTGCCCATGCGGTAAGCTTTCTGGCATCGGACAAGGCATCCTACATCACCGGAGTCACTCTTCGTGTGGACGGCGGGCTCACCTTGCCCGGAATGCCCGAATCAGGCAGCGGCTATGGCTGGGACATGGATTTTGAATATAGCCTTGAAAACCCTTCCCTTGTGTAATACACTAAAATTAACTTGAGGGGCATTTATGCTCTTTCAATTCAGCCGAATACGTATTTGTGAAATTGTCCGACAAATGATGCGGGGCGTATGCCCCGCTTTATTTTTGTACGGCCTGTCAGGCTGAAACAGGAAAGGAAACAGGATTAGTAATGGGACTTCTTTATACCTGCCCGGTTTGCAAAAAGGATCTCCAAAAGGAGGACAAAAGCCTCAAATGCTTGGAGGGTCATTGCTTTGACCTATCAAAGAAGGGCTATGTCAATCTGCTTTTAAGCCAGCACCGCAACAGCTCCGATCCGGGGGACAGCAAGGAAATGGTTCTGGCCCGGCGGCGTTTTTTGGAGACCGGAGGCTACCACCGCCTGGCCGAAGCACTGGGCGCCTTTGGGGCCATGGCAGGCAGTGAAAGAAACGGTACCTTGAGCATACTGGACGCAGGCTGCGGAGAGGGTTATTATACCCTGTCCATGCTGAGGGCTTTATCGGAGGGAGGCATCGCCTCTGAGCTTTATGGCATGGATATCTCAAAGGAAGCCGTCCATCTGGCTTCTGGCCGGAGCAAGGCCGTTCACTGGTCCATAGGTTCCCTTTTCCGGCTCCCCTTCTCCAATCAATCCATAGATCTTATAACCAATATCTTTGCACCCGCCAGCGATTCGGAATTCAAGCGGGTTCTTAAAAAAGACGGACTCCTTTTAACAGTCATTCCCGGAAAGGATCATCTTGACGGCTTAAAAGCCGTTCTCTACGATAAGCCCTACGAAAACGATGAAGCCGCCCCCCAGCTGCCCTCCTTCTCGGAAACCCAAAGAATCCGGGTGACGGACCGCATTGAGCTTACCGGACGGGAAGCTTTATCGGATCTGCTGGTGATGACCCCCTATTTCTGGCGCACGCCCCGGGAGGGCATTGAAAGACTTAACCGGCTTCCTTCCCTTCAGGTATCTCTGGATTTTCTTATTGTGGTGTACAGGCCTCTTTGATAAATTTACCTGCATATAAAATATTTTTTTATAAAGGTGTCACAAAAGCACACCTTTTAAGCGTCTTATAGGGTGAAAACGCGTTATAAATCCCTTAAGGCGTTTATGCTGCAGCAGCTACAGAGAGGTACAATCCATGCTGGATATCGAAAAATTTATACAGGGAGACGAATACGAGCTTGAAAAAGTAATGGAGGAGCTTACCCCCCGCCTTATGAAATACTGTTCAAGTATTCTCCTTAACTTTGCCGACGCGGAGGATGCCGTTCAGACAACGTTTATTCAGGCATATAAAAAGCGGCACACCCTGCGGGAGCCCAAAAGCTTTGTTCCCTTCCTTT
>JAFADM010000539.1 GCA_023424865.1 Bacillota bacterium
CGATTAAGGCCAGGGGAATATCAAAATACCTGAGAAGGGGAGGCATGTTAAACATAAGGCCGTAGGCCTGATAGATAACGGAAGGGAAGAGGGAAAAGCCTATGAAGACGCCTGCCACAGCCCCGGCGATACTGGCCGCAGCGGCATAAGTAATGTATTTCATGGCAATGGTCACCTTACTGTAGCCCAGCGCCGTTAAGGCCCCTATAAAGGTTCTTTGCTCATCCACCATGCGGGTCATCGTGGTTAAGCAGACAAGGGTTGCAATGAGAAAGAAAAAGACAGGGAAGATACGGGCAATGGCATTCATTCTTTCCGCAGCCTGTTCGTATTCCACAAAACCGATATTGCTGTCCCGGTCGAGGACATACCAGGATGGCTCTTTTATGGAGGCGATTTCCTCCCGCGCCTCATCCAGCTCCTTCTGTGCATCGGAGAGCTTTTCTTCAGCCTCGGCTTTTCCCTTTTCATAGTCGGCTTGTGCCGCTGCAAGCTCATCCCGGCTTTCCGCCAGCTTCTTTTCAGAGGCCGCCAGTTCCTTTTGGCCCTCCTTTTCCTTCTCGGCAAGCGTTGCTTTTTCCTTGTTCAAGGTAAGGCGGGATGCCTCCAGTGTGGCCTTGCTGGCATTAAGAAGCTGCTCCTGCCGGTCAAGTAGAGTTGCCTGCTCAGGGGGAATAACACCGTAAGCTGCCAAAAGGGACTCACGGGTGGCCTTTAGCTGCGCCACTCCGGCAAGATAAGCGGCATCACCCTCGTCCAGCTGCTTTTCACTTTGGGAAAGCTGGCTTTTTGCCGAGGCGATCTGGCTGTCAAAGCTCTTTTTAGCTTCCTGAAGCTTCTTTTCACCCTCTTCAAGCTCGGTCATGCCGGTTTGAATTTTGTCCCAGGCATCGTCCAGCTCTTTGTATGCCTTGGCTTTTTCCTCCTCATATTCCTGAACCCCCTCATTGAGGGTATCATTGGCTTCCTTTAAAATTTCCTCATAGCGTATGCGGGAACGGGTTTCGCCGGTTTCCTCCAGCAGGGCCTTTACCGGCTCAACTGCAAGATCATAAGCTTCTTCATAGGTGCTTACATTCTCAGTGGCATTAAGCCTGAGATAAAGGTCGGTATAAACGCTTATATCAAAATCTTTAGCCGGAATCATCATATAACCGGTTATTTTTCCGCTGCCGATGGTGGTGGCGCCTCTTTCAAAGGAGATATAAGCGGGGGACTCCACTATGCCCACAACAGTAAAAGAGGACGCCTTAAGGGTATCTGAAACAGGCTTTTCAGTGCCCGATTCCAAGGTTATGGTATCACCTATCTTGACGCTGGAAAAGCGGATGGGGCTTTGTTCTATGACACACTCACCGGAAGCCTGGGGCAGACGTCCGGATATGACCCGGGGCAGATTCAAAACGTCCGCATTGCCAGCCTGCTCCGCAAGTTTGTCCGTGTCCAGGCTTAAAACCTTTACTGCGTATTCCTGGCTGTTTAGGGTAATTAAAAAATCGGAGGAATAACCCGGAGCTATCCCCGAATAATCTGCGATACTGCGCACCGCAGCCAGATCCTCGTCATTGAAGCCCACGGTGGAAAGAAGATGGAAATCCATGAAACGGTTATCCTTAAAATAAGTGTCCGCCGTAAGCTGCATATCGGGGCAGGTTACCTTTACCCCTGCAAAAAAAGCGACACCCAGAGCGACAATGGCAAAAATGGACAGGAAACGCCCCTTGCTTTTAAGAATTTCCCGGGTAAGATCCTTTATATAGGCATTTCTCATGATTACCACTCAATCCTTTCAACTGGTACCGGATCAGGGTTAAGCGTAATACCGTCAACGCGGCCGTTTTTTATACGGATGATTTTATCACCCATGGGCGTAATAGCCAGGTTATGAGTGATTACAACCACCGTCATGCCCATTTCCCGGCAGGTGTCCTGAAGGAGCTTTAAAATGGCCTTGCCTGTGTTGTAATCAAGTGCGCCTGTGGGTTCGTCGCATAACAGAAGCTTGGGGTTTTTCGCCAGTGCCCGGGCAATGGCTACGCGCTGCTGTTCGCCTCCGGAAAGCTGGGCAGGGAAATTGCCCGTTCTATCCGTTAGCCCCACCTTGTCCAGAATGGTTACAGGATCAAAAGGATCCTTGCAGATTTGCGTTGCCAGCTCCACATTTTCAAGAGCTGTCAGGTTTTGAACAAGATTATAAAACTGAAAGACAAAGCCGATATCAAAGCGCCGATAGGTGGTAAGCTGGCGGGCAGTGTAGCTGCTTATGTCGCTGCCGTCCACATAAAACTGGCCTGAGGTGCGGGTATCCATGCCTCCCATTATATTTAAAACAGTGCTTTTTCCTGCGCCGCTGGGGCCGGCTATTATAACAAATTCCCCTTTTTCGATAGTGAAGCTTACGCCCTCCACCGCATGAATTTCTACCTGGCCCATTTTATAGGTTTTCTTAATATCCTTAAATTCAATAAAACTTGACATGCTACATCTTCCTTCCGCGACCGTTGGTGCCTCAAAGCAATTAGTGACTGTACCATCCATTAGTATATCTTTTTAGATTCCCTCTCATGTTAAGCATTAATCCGTTTTTTATAAATGCCCGTGATTGACTCTAAGAAATTTTTTCAGTTGGCAATTAAAGATATTAATAAGTACACCCTAAGCAGGCTTAAGTCTGAATCAATCAGGAAGGCAGAGCAGCCTGTTTATTATACTCAGATGCTTTTCTTTAGGCTATAATGTCAGACTTCATTCAATTATTTGTGCATTATTTACAAAAAGGTGAAGGAAACACCTTCGGATTTCTCACTTGTCTGGAAATTTTAACCGACTTTTAGCGTTTACCATAAACATACTATGGTAATCTATGCTTAAGGAAGGTATATGATATGAATAAAGATGCGCTTTTAAATTATAATGTCAGCCGTGTCAGTCGTTTTAATGTCATTTTAATATGGGTACTTTCCACACTGTTGGCTGTGCAGGCTTTTTTAGGCAATGGCGTTGAGCATGGCCTGCGAGTACTTATGTGCACTTATGGTGCGTCCGTCTTTTCTACTTTAATACTGCTTATAAGCTCCAAGGTTAAAAAGCTTGCCTATATCTCAGCCATATTAATTCCCTTTTCCACCGTTGTAGCTTCAAGCTATTTAAACCACCTGGTGCAGGGCCAATATTCCGCCCGGGTCTTTCTTGTTTATTTAAGCACCCTGGGGATGGTGGCCATGTACTTCAGCAAGGGGATTCTCTTAACTTACGGCGGACTTTTGAATGGTTTTGTCATCCTCCTTTATTTTTTCAATCCTGTTGGCGTTTTGGGGAGCGCGGATTCCGGCGACGAGCTGCGAACACGAATGGTCTGCATTAACTTAAGCGTTATTATTTTCTATTTCCTTACCAAATGGGGCAAGGAATATATCCTGTCGGCCTATGCCAAGGAACAGGAGTCCAGTGAGCTTCTAGAGAAGCTTTCGACAACCATGAACGCCATCGATAATAACACCTCCGTACTCAAGGACAGTATCACCAACTCCTACCGGTACGTGCAAACCATTGAGGAGGCAAGCTCCCAGATAACCACAGCCGTTGAGCGTATTGCAGAAGGCGTGGGCGAGGAGGCGGTGAGTACGGGCCATATTGCATCCATGACGGAGGATGCCGCAAGAGCGGTTGGCGAAACGGAAAAGCTGGCCGGAGAAGTGGGCGTTTATTCAAAAGATATGAAAACCGCTGTGGCCCGGAATGCAAACGGCATTCGCCAAATGGATGAACAGATGGGCCGTATCGGTTCAGCAGTGGGAGCTTCCCTTACCAATGTCATTGAGCTTCAGGAGAGCATGGGCAAAATTAATGACGCCCTTACGAATATTACTACCATTGCCGAGCAGACCAATCTTCTTTCCTTAAACGCCGCCATAGAAGCGGCCAGAGCAGGAGAGGCGGGCCGTGGCTTTGCGGTTGTTGCCGACGAAGTAAGAAAGCTTGCCGAAATGAGTGAAAAGACGGTAAAGGAAGTCTTCAGCATCATAAACCGTATTCAGTCCGCTGCCCAAATTACCTTTGAGGAGGTATCCAACGGAAAGGGTGCCGTAGAGACGGGCAGCCAGGTTATTTCAGAGGTGAGGGAGAGCTTCAGGATTCTTGAAAAATCCTCTGAGGCCATTAATTCCAGAATTGAAATGGAAAATGGCATGATTCTGGAAATAAAGGACGCCTTTTCAAGGATAAAAGACCAATTGGGCAATATATCAACCATTTCGGGAGAGCATGCGGCTGCAACTGAGGAAATCCTGGCTGTTATTGAAGAACAAAATCAGCGTATTGGTGAGGTAACTCAGGAAATGGCGTCTATAAACGATATGAGTACGAGTTTAAGGAACATTCTCGTACATAGAAAGTGAGGCGGCAAAATGGATAAAAAACTGTCAAAAATCCCTCAGTGGCTGGGCTTTATCCTTCTTTTAGCCTTTATATCGGCGGGAGCCACACTAACTATTTTTTCACCCTTATACGCCAACGGTATTATTAATGTTCTTATTCCCATACTTATTTTAATTTTCTTCAAATCCGAGTTCTTTGAGAAATTAAAGCTGTCCACTCTGGCCATAGGGCGATTCCTGGTTGTAATGACGGTACTGGGCTTTTTATCCGGCGACTGGCTTGTAACCATTATTATCTGGCTTTTAAGGCTCAATATCCTGGAAGCGACTTTAACGGACTATAAAAATAAGAGCTACTTTAATGTTGTTTCAGGCATTGTCCTTATAGGCACCTCCTTTGCATTAACCGGCGGGTGGAACGGCACTTACTATCTTACCACCAATGAGGCGATGCTCTTCTGGGCTTTGGCCTACACCTTGTGGAACTGGACCTTTGTCATTTATGAATTCAAGCATCAAATCGGCTTTTATCATATTGCCGTGCTTCTTGCACCGCTTCTGTTTGTCACTTTTGCCGCCCAGCCCGGATTCTGGCTTATAGCAAGAGCCAATACCCTCACCTTTGCGGGAATCTTTCAAATTACCGGGAAAAAGCAGATAGAGGGGTATTTGACCAATAAAACCCTTGAAAAAGCCATTGAAAAAATAAAAGACAAAAGAGTACAGCTTCTTATAATGCTAATTACGGTAATTCTTGCCTTTCTGCCATTGGTTCTGCCCCTGCTTAAGTAAGGGCATTCCTGAGGCTTAGTAGGCCAAGATGTTCCTTTGTCCAGCCAATTTTAACCGAAAAAAAGAAAATGAGGGAGCGCGCTCCCAAACCCCTGAAAATAAGGTATACTTAAATCACTGTTGCCGTATATTCGGGGGGAAGCGTTTATGTTCAAGAGGCTTTTAGGAAACAAAAGCACATTTTTACGTTTCTTTATATCCTACATACTCATTCTTATCCTGCCCACCTTTGTGGGCTTTTTAATATCCACCTTTTCCATCCGTAATATTAAGGGACAGGTGGAGGAGTATAATATGGTCATGATCCAGCAGGCCCAAAGACTTGTGGACGAGCGGCTGGACAAAGTGGAGAAGCTGGCTCTTGATATTTCCTTCAACAAACAGATTCTGGATTTCCTCCTTGTTTCAAAGTCCGTTGACACTCTTGACTACACGGAATTGCAAAACACCTCCGACATAATCAATTATCTGGGCAAATCCAAAATGATCAACCGTTACATGAAAGAAATCTATATCTACTTTATGAAAAGCGACATCCTGCTCAATTCCAGCAAAAAATACACCCCGGAGCAATATTATCAAATATCCGTAGAAAACAAGGTCGGGGATTTTGAAAGCTACAGGGAGCGGATAAACAAAAGGTATTACAATGTCTTCAATTCCTTTGAGCTTAATGGAGCTACGGGCGGGAGCGGAAACCAGCTTATCCTCTACATGCATTCCATTCCCCTCTATTCCTGGAACAGCATGGGAACCATTGTCATGCAGCTGGATCCGAAAATCTTTCTTGAAATCCTGGAGGATATAAACTTAACGGATTCCGGAGGCGCCTATATAATGGATTCCGGAGGCAAAATCATACTGGATGCAGGGAACGAGGCCATGGCACCCGACTGGAGCGATGAAGCCTTTACCGATGACAAGGGCTTTGCCTACAGCTATGCCCAGGGAAAAGAAATTATTACCTTTTACGCCCGCTCGGAGGTGAAGGACTGGATTTACTTTCTCACCGTACCTACCCGGGACATGCTGCAAAATGTGAACAAAATGCAGCAGTTCATGTTCATGCTTTTGGGGCTGGAGCTTATTCTTGGTTTGGTGACATGTATTTTTCTTGCCCGCAAGAATTTAGCGCCTATCATACGCCTTGTAAAAAACATTCAGGAAAATGTCAGAGGCGGGGATGCCCAGCTTAATTCAAAAAATGAAATGGATTTTATCGAAAAGTCCATGCTCTCCATAATCAATGAAAGCAAGGAAGCCCGGACCGCCATTGAAAAGCAGGCTCCCGCTATAAGGAATAATCTCTTTCTAAAGCTTTTCAAGGGGAATTACGATACCACCGACGATCTGGCGCCCTTATTTAAGAGTGTGGGAATCGACTTTGCACACCCATGGTTTGCCGTACTGGTCATACAAATTGCCGACTGCTATAATGAAGCTCTTAAGGCGGACTGGCAGCTGGTTAAATTTGCTGTAACCAACGTCATACAGGAGCTGGGCGGGGAATTCGGCGAGGTTTATCCTGTGGATGAGGAATGGGAGCAAATAACCGTTTTGCTTAATTTGACCGACAGCAACGAGGCTATTTACAACGGTATTCTCAACATGTCCCGAAGAACCAGTCAGGTACTTCTGGAACGCTTGAACATTAAAATGATTATCGGTATTGGAAGCATCTATTCGGGCATGAATCAGGTTGAGAAATCCTACAGCGAGGCAAAGGTAGCTCTTGAATACAGGCTGGTTAGAGATGATGAGCTGGTATTGGAGTACAGAGCCCTTCCCAGCTCCACCCAAAAAATAATCTATCCCATAGAAAAAGAAATGCAGCTTTTAAATGCGATTAAATCAGGAGATCTGGAGAAGTCCAGACAGCTTCTGAATCAGATATTCAGGCTCAATTTTGAGGAGCAGGCCATTTCACTGGAATTGGCCCGCTGCCTTTTCTTTGACATGATGAGCACCGTGGTAAAGGTGCTTTCAAGCCTTTCCGAGGATCCCGCAGGTCTTCTGGGGGAACGGGGCGCATCCTATGAGCAGTTTTTGAAATCCACCAGCGTTATGGACATGCGGCAGAACATGGAACGGATTTTAGAGGAGGTTTGCAGCCATATCAGCAGGGAGAGGAAAACAGGCAGCAACGTGCTTCTGGAGAGACTTCGGGAGTATCTGGAGGCCAATTACACCGATCCGGACATTTCTCTTAATAAGGTTGCCGATGCCTTTGATATGAATTCTTCCTATTTATCCTTCCTCTTTAAAGAGCATACCAATGAGAATTTTTTGGAATACATAAGGCGCAGGCGCATTGAAAAAGCGGAAGAACTGCTTGCGGGTACAAGTCTGTCCCTCAATGAAATATCGGAAAGCCTGGGTTATATTAATACCGGTGTGTTTATCCGGAATTTTAAAAAGGTCAGACAAACAACACCCGGTCAATTCAGAGCCGCCGCCAGAGAAAAAACGGTTGGCTAAAATGAGAATAAAGGCGGCAAAGCCAGTAATATCAAGCCATACAAAAAAGTGAACATAAAAAAAAGAGCATGGGCAAACCAAAGAAAAGCCCATGCTTTTTAAAAAAGTGAATCTTGTAACAAAGAGCCCGGGGCGATAAATTAGTAATATGCCGAGGGCATTCTTCTTTTTTCGTTTACACAAAAAATAAAACGATGACTAAATTTCGCAATAAGGCTTTCGCGTAAAGGCTTTCTGCTAAACTAATGCCAACTGCGTCCATTAAATTCTATTTATTAAAATAAATTACATCATCACTTTGGAGGATACTATGGAGAAGGAAAGCAAGAAATTTATACGTATCGGCTGGGACGATATTGCCGTTTCCGGTGTTGCATACGCCATAACCCTTCTTTTTGCCGTTTTGTGCATCATACCCTTTGTTTATGTCATTATCTATTCCATAAGTCCCTATGAGCAGTACCTGCAAAACCCGTTCAGTCTCCTGCCCGGGAAGATAACCTTTGAAGCCTATCGCCTTGTGCTGGATTACAGGTATATCTGGTCGGGCTATAAGAACACCCTTTTCATTGCCGTTACCGGCACCCTTCTTTCCATGCTTATCCTGGTTCTTACCGCCTATCCTCTTACAAAAAAGGAGCTTAAGGGGCGCAACCTTCTTCTTACGCTGTGGATTATTACCATGTTCTTCGGCGGCGGCATGATCCCCAATTACTTCCTCATACGCAGCATGGGGCTTTTGAATTCCCTCTGGTCCATGGTGCTTCCGGGACTTTTAGGCGCTTACAACCTTATACTCATGAAAAACTACATACGGGGCCTTCCTTCCTCCATTGAGGAAGCGGCTCTCATTGAAGGCGCCAACGATATTCAGGTGCTTTTCAAGGTGGTTTTGCCCCTATGCCCGCCCATTCTTGCCACCCTGGGGCTTTTTACCCTGGTGGGCTACTGGAATTCCTATTTTAACGCCATCATCTACATAACCAAACGAACGATGTGGCCCCTGCAGCTTGTATTAAGAGAGATTGTTTTTGAGTCGGCCAACGCGGAGCTCCAGTCCGGGACCCTGGGAGAAAGGCTCACCCAGCCCTTTACCTTAAAAATGGCGGCAATTATTGTGGCTACCGTTCCCATTATGTGCATTTACCCCTTTATTCAGAAGTATTTCATGAAAGGCCTTATCCTGGGCGGCGTGAAGGAATAGTAGCCAAAGACGCGATAAGCATTCGAATAGGAAAGGAATGAAGCTTAAATGGAAACAACATCCCTGTCAAAAAACACCCTGGCCGGAGAAAAGCGAAAGAGCCTGGGCAAATACCTTCTTCGAAACAGGTATCTTTATCTCATGTGCCTTCCCGGCACAATGTTCCTGCTTGTCTTCAAGTACATACCCATGTACGGTATTATAATGGCCTTCCAGGATTTTAACTTCAAGCTGGGCCTGTTTAAAAGTCCCTTCAACCATTTTGCCAATTTCACTCAGCTCTTTACCAGTGAAAAGTTCTATGCGGTGCTGTCCAATTCCGTTTTATTAAGCCTTACACAGCTTATTGTCTCCTTTCCCATTCCCATCCTTCTGGCGCTGCTGCTCAATGAAATAGGGAAAAGGGTGATAAAGCAAAGCGCACAAACCCTGATGTACCTGCCTCATTTCATTTCCTGGGTGGTGCTGGGCGGTATTTTGTCCAACTTTCTGTCCATGAACGACGGCCTTATCAATATGCTTATTCAGCAGCTTGGAGGCGAAAAAATAAATTTCCTGGGTTCAACCCAGTGGTTTCGCACCATTATTATTGGAAGCAATATCTGGAAGGAGGCAGGCTGGGGAACCATTATCTATCTAGCCGGGCTTTCAGCCATTAACCCGGAATTCTACGAAGCGGCCACTGTGGACGGCGCCAACCGCTTTCAGAAGATTTGGCATATTACCCTGCCCGGTGTGGGGGATACCATTATTATCATGCTGATTCTGGCCATAGGCAATATTATGAACAATGGCTTCGAACAGATCTTTTTGTTCCAGAATGATTTAAACATCAGTATTTCCGAGGTTTTTGAAACCTACACCTATCGCATAGGCATCGTGGGCGGTCGCTACTCCTATTCCACAGCGGTTGGCCTTTTTAAATCGGTTGTGGGAGCCATACTCATTTTTTCAGCCAACAAGATCGCCAACAGAATGGGCAAGGCCTCATTTTATTAACGTTATCACCGCCATGTAAATGGTTTGATAAAAATCATCACTAAAGGGAGGATTCCAATGAATTTGAAAGGCTTACATTTAAAACGTCTGCTGACAGGTATTCTGGCAGGTATGACTGCGCTGTCGGCCGCAGCCTGCTCGGCAGGCACCAATGAAACCGGAGGAAGCGCAACCCCTTCGCCTGCCGCATCCCAATCCTCGGCCACCCCCGCCCCCACACCGGATAAGCCCACCGAGCTTTCAATTGTTTTACGGCTTCCGGCGACCTTTATTCTGGAAAACAACCCTGTTATTGAGGAATGGGAGAAAAGGACCAACACCGTGCTGGACATTGAATCGCCGCCCATTAACAATTACAACGACCGTCTTAACATCATTATGGCTTCAGGGGATTTGCCGGATCTTCTTTACCTGGGAAATACGGGAGCACTGTATCAGGGCTGGGCCAGGGACGGTCTGCTTTTGAATCTTGACGAGTACCTGGATAAGGAAATGCCCAACGCAAAGGCCGTGCTTAACGATAATGAGCTGTATTTTGTAAGAATTTCAGAGCTTGGCGACAGCCTGTATTCCCTCCCCAGAGTTCAGACCAAGGCCATGGACTGCCTTCTTTACAGGAAGGACTGGCTGGACGGGCTTGGCCTGAGCGTGCCTAAAACACCTCAGGAATTTGCCGATGTCATGCTGGCCTTTGCCAAAAACGATCCGGACAAAAACAACAAGGACGATACCTATGGCTGGTCATATAATTCCGTAATGGGGAATATGTTCCGAAGCCTGGTAAGCGGCTTTGGCCTGAGGCCTACCTCAGTGCCCGACGCCAACGGAAATTATGCTGTCATGCAGGCTCAGGATAATTATATGATGTATATGGACTGGCTGCGTGACATGTATATCAGCGGCGCAATGGATCCGGAATGGTACCTTATTCAGATGTACGAGGATGAGGATTTGTGGAATGCTGGAAAAATAGGAACCCTGTACTCTAATGTAACGGCCTCCCATCTTATTACCAAGGGCTACAGCCCGGATTTTGTAGCCTCCAATCCCAATGCCGAAGTTGTAGCGGGACCGCCTTTAATGCAGGAGGGGGAGACCATTTCCGGTGTTTATTACTACCCGGCCGTATGGGGGAACTTCGGTATCAGCGCCGACAGCAGGAATATTGAAAAAGCCGTTGAATTCCTGGATTACGGTTATACCGACGAATGCAACGAGCTTCTTTACTTTGGCTTGGAAGGGATAACCTATACCAGCTATGATGCGGAGCGCAAGTACGCCGCCAAAACGCCGGAGCAGGTTAAGGCTTCGGAACAGTTCACCTCAAGCTATCTTACCTTTAACTATCAGCGCCAGGATAAGAGCATACTCTC